>CAKUAK010000136.1 GCA_934636325.1 uncultured Eubacteriales bacterium | reverse complement strand
AGGCCGGCGGGATATCCCGCCGGCCTTTTCGATTTGTCAAAGGTCTTTGCCGTCACAGACTTTTTCTATATGTTCTTGCCATGCGGCACGGCAAAAACCTTTCGGTCCGCATCCGTATCCGTATCCGTATCCGTATCCGTATCCGTGATGCGCCAGCCTTCGGCTCTTTCACGTATCTCGGTGAAGCGCTTGTAAAGTCCGCCGCGCCGGATGAGCTGGTCATGGCTGCCGGTCTCGGCAATGCGTCCGTCGTCGACCACAAGGATCTGGTCGGCATTGCGTATCGTGGCCAGACGGTGGGCGATGGTGATGATCGTTTTGCCGCGCGTCAGCTCTGATATGGCCTGTTGGATAAGATGCTCGTTTTCGGGGTCGATGCTGGCCGTGGCTTCATCGAGTATGATTATGGGTGCGTTTTTAAGGATAGCTCTGGCAATGGATATGCGCTGCTTCTCGCCGCCCGAAAGGGTGCCGCCGCCTTCGCCGACGATCGTGTCATATCCGTTGGGCAGGGCCGTTATAAAATCATGGCAGCGGGCCTTTTTGGCCGCTTCGATCATCTCGGTCTCGGTGGCGCCGGGTTTGCCGAAAAGGATGTTGGCGCGGATCGTATCGTTGAAGAGATATACGTTCTGAAAGACCATCGAGATATTGGAGAGCAGACTGTCGCAGGTGAACTCGCGTAGGTCATGGCCGCCGACCGTGATGCTGCCCGACTGAGGGTCATAGAATCGTGCCAGCAGACTGCATATGGTCGTCTTGCCGCTGCCCGAGGGGCCGACGATGGCGGTGGAGGTCTTTTCGGGGATAGAGAAGCTGACATCTTTAAGGACCTGACGCGAATCATATCCGAAGTTAACGCCGCTGAAGGTGATGTCATAGTGATCGAGCGTTATATCCCGGCCGTCGGCGTCGATAAAGTTTTCGCTGCGCAGGGCGTCGAGCTGGTCCATGGCATCGTCAATGACGCCGAGGGTGTGCGCGCTGTCGCTGATAGGTTCGAGACTTGCGAAAATGCTGAAGGAGAAAAATACGAACATCAACATAAGCGAAAAGTCCATTTCACCGCGCAGGCATTGGGTCGCCGCCGCCAGTGCAAGACCGGCGCTGCCGCATTTGAGTGCCAGCAGATGAAGGGCGTTGCCGGGGACATAGCCCCACTCTATCTTAAGATGTATGTTTTTGCTGTCGCGCACGGCCTTCGTTATCGAGTCCATCGAAGCGCCGCTCTTGCCGAAGGATTTGACAACGGCAAGGCCGCGGGCGTACTCCAGCACCGCTCCGGTCATGTCGCGGTTGGCTTGGGCTTCAACGGGAGAGTTGATGCGGCTGTAATGAGAGATGACCAGCATGAAGCAGAGCGACAGCGCCGCGGCAGCCAGCGCGATAAGGGCCGTCACAGGGCTGCACGCCGCAAGGCCGATGAAGATGACGATAAAGTTCAGATATCCGCCGACGAAATTGTCGATCATGCGTATGCCCATATTTTCAAGGGTAGAAAGGCCGGTGGTTATGGAGTTTAAAATGTTGCCCGTGCTGACCGACTGGAAATATCCGAGGGAGACACGCTTGAGGGCGTCTCCGATGGCCAGGCGGTCGCGGGCCGTCAGCTGATAGCTTATCGGCTCTTGAAGTCGGGCACGGAAATAGTCAAACAGGAAGCGGAGGAATACCAGCACTATCTGGATCACTATGACTTTCGGGATCCACGAGGTATCGAAGGGATCGCCGTTTTTCTGTGATTCGATAAACATCCCCACCGTATAGGCGGCCAGCGCCAGCGGCATGGCCGCGAATATATGAGAGAAAAAGGTCATGACAAAGCCGAGATACAGCTTGCCGTTGAACTCTCCGCACCAGTCTATGATACGTTTTACCGTTCTGAACATATGATTTGATCCTCCTTTGCACTCGATGATACCGCCCAATTCTGCGCCCCGATATGGGCTTCCCACATGCTGCGGTACAGATCACAGGAGGCCAGAAGCTCTTCCTGGCTGCCGTGGGCCTCTATCCGGCCGTTTTTCAAAACGACGATGTTGTCAGCATTCCTGATGGTCGACAGACGATGGGCGATGACCAGAAGGGTCTTGCCCTTTGCAAGGGCGGCGATGCTGCGCTGGAGCTTATCCTCGTTCTCGGGGTCGGTAAAGGCCGTCGCCTCGTCGAGTATGACTATCGGCGCGTCCTTGAGCATCATTCGCGCGATGGCGATGCGCTGCTTTTCGCCGCCCGAAAGACGCCTTCCGGCCTCTCCGGCCGGGGTATCATAGCCCTGCGGCAGCTTGGAGATGAACTCTTCGCATTGGGAGGCTCTTGCCGCGGCTTTGACCTCTTCATCTGAGGCATTGGGATCGCCCAGCCTGATGTTTTCAAGCAGAGAGCAGCGGAAGAGGAAATTGTCCTGGGTGACGAAGCTGACATGTTCCGAAAGCTGCGAAAGCGGCATGTCCTTTATATTGACGCCGCCGATCGTGATGCTGCCGCCGCTGACATCCCAAAATCGGGCGATCAGCTTGGCCGTCGTCGATTTTCCGCCGCCCGATGGGCCGACAAGGGCGGTGAAGCTCCCTTCAGGCAGCTTGAGATCTATTCCGTGAAGCACCTCGTCCTTCTGCTCGCCGCTGTAAGAGAAGCGCACATCTTTGAGCTCGACGCTGGTGCCGTTTATATCGGCGCGCTTTTCCGGTTCGGACAGCGATGGCATTTCAAGGAACTCTTCGAGGTTCTCGACGGTGAACTTGACCTGACGCATGTTTTCCGAGAAGATCTCCAGCTTGGCCAGCGAGCCGACCATGGATATCGACAGCATGACGGCCAGGGCTGCCTGCGGCCCGGTGATGACTCCGGCGTTTGCCAGCACAAGCGCCGTCGGCAGCGTACCGATAAGGGTAGAGGGGAAGAGGGCAAAGCTCAACTTCATTGTCACAAAGGTGGAGGTCAGCCATTTGACGACAAATGTCCGGAAATCCGTGATGGCCCCGGCGTATTTTTCATAGCTTACCCCGGCGCGGCCGAAGGCCTTGATGATCTCGATGCCCTCGATGTATTCGACGATGGCGCTGTTCATGGCGCTGGACGATCGGTCGTATTGGGCAAAGCTGTCGCCGCTTATTTTAAAGGTCAGTCCCATGCAGACAAAGGACAGGGGGAAGGTGACCAGCGACGCCAGCGCCAGCCGCCAGTCGAGGCAGAGCAGCGCCGCGATGCTTATGACCGGAAGGACGATATGCCCCGCGCCTTCGGGGATCATATGGGCCAGCGGCGGTTCAAGGTTCTCTATCTTGTCGACCATCATGCTTTTGATCTCGCCGATAGAGTGGTTCTCTACATCGCCCAGCGGCGCGTGAAGAAAACGGTCGGCCAGACGCAGGCGAAGGGCCTCGAGGATGGTATAGGCCATCGAGTGCGAGATCCCGGTCGAAAGGCTGAACAGCAGGATCTTCGCGGCATAGGCGATCAGCGACAGCCCGCACCATTTGAGTATGCCGCCCATGGACGCCGCGTCGTATGCAAACAGGCATATAAGCCTGTACATGCAGTAAAACGGCACGAGCGCCAAAACGACGCTCAGCACAGAGAGGATGACAGAGAGCCGGAGCCTCTTTTTTTCCCCCTCCGCAAAGGCGAACAGAGAGCTCATCCAGCTCTTTTTTTCAGATCTCATAGCTTATCCCTCTTTCTTTTCGATACTCCGACGGAGTAAACTTCATTATTCTTTTAAAGGCCTCTGTGAACTTGCCGGCGTTGTCATAGCCGACCATCCCGCTTATCTCGGCGATGCTGAGCTCCCGGCGGCCGATCAGAAGCTCGGCGGCCATATTCATGCGGTAGGAGGTCAGCCACGCCCCGATAGCCGAACCGTAGACCGAGCGGAAACAGCTTTTCATCGGCGTCATCGGTATGTCGAACCGGCGGGAAAGCTCTTCCTGGGTGTGGTTTTCGGCGATATGATCGACAAGGAAGTTCTTTATGGCCTTGACCTTTTCGACCTTTGACCTGTAAAAATACGGCGCCGCCCCTTCGTCCCGCGGCACGGTCATGACATCGAGACAGAGGAGCAGCTCGAGTATCTTGACCTTGAAATATGGTATGCGTATCTTCTCGGGAACGCGATAGAGCTCGGTCAAGATATGCTCGGCCGCTTCGGCGCCGTGGATGACCCTTGGGTATGCTCCAAGCTCCCAACGCGAGATTATGCTTTCGGGCGACACGGGAAGATCCCGAATCTCCCGCGGCAGCGACTGCGCCGCGATATCGCGGTCAAAGGCTATTGTCGATCCGTGGTAATGATGGGAGGGGAAGATGAACGCCCCGGTATGCTGCTCGCGCAGATCGAGCTTCATGTCCCCGGCCTCGGTATAGGCCAGCATGTTGTCGCCGGGGGAGTACTCCATTCGGCCCTCACGGCAGTGGTCGATGGCAAAAAGCCGCCGGTCGGCCACATAGCTGGAATCATACCGCTCCATGTGAAAATCATTGAAGCTGAGCATGACGCCGGGGAAGACCTCGTATGTCGTCATCGTTCCTTCGCCGGTCTCGTTGCGGAACTGCCATACAGAGCATCCGTCGCTGCGGGCCAGCAAAAGGGCGCCCTGTTCTTTGAATGTGAGGTCTGTGTTCATATATCCGCCTCCTGCCGTTATGTATATACCAATGGGTTAGGTCCTGCTAACCATGACAAAGTATATCATAATTCTTTCCCTCTGTCTTTACCGAACGGACGAAAATACGCCGAACAGACATTAATTTTCCTGTCCTACTATAGCAGTATGAAGGTAACAGGAGCCGAACAATTAATTAAGATAAGGCCGAGATTTGTGCTTGTAATATGCAATGGTGTGAAGTATAATTAAAAAAAGAATAAGTAACTATCACAGGCGGAGGCTTATGCTGTTTTGATTGCATGGGTCTCCGCTTCGGCATATACAGGCTTTCACCCGCTATCTCTTATCCCTATATTTACGGAGGCCATTGTGCACCTTCGCCAGATCTTTCTTAATATCTATTTTCAAGGCTCTGCCGCGGGAAGGAAAAATAAACAGCAAAACGCCTCCGGTTTTAAGGCCGGAGGCGTTTATGTATTTCTAAAATAAAGTCTTAGTCAAAATAATCGAGCAGGAAGGCAGCGACGATCTCTGTGCCTACCGGCATGGAATCGAGATAGATATGCTCTTCTCTTGTATGCGCGCCCTTGCCGATATAGCCGCCGAAGCAGACCGAGGGGATGCCTACAGAGAAGGGGATGTTGCAGTCGGTCGAGCCGGGATATGTGGCGACCTCTTTGTCATAGCGGGTGGCGATGGCTTCCTTTGTCTTATTGAGCAGGGCAGCCTGACGGTCGGCGTCGACATCGCCCATGCATGGCCTCTCGCCAAGGATGGTCACCGTAAGGGACAGGCAGTCTTTTTTGGCCTCTTCAATGATCTTATTGAAGTTCTGGCCCATGATCTCGAGGCACTTTCTCGAATCGCTGCGGTACTCATAAAGCATCTCGGCCTGCTGTGCGATGGTGTTGACCGATGTGCCGCCCGAGATCATGCCGACATTGTATGTCGTCTTGCTGTTTCCGTCGTGGGGGACCTCTACCTGATAGAGCTTTTCGATGATGGCGGCCAGACGCTGGATGGCGTTGCGGTTGCCGAAGGAACCATAAGAATGTCCGCCCTCTGTCTTGACCTCGACGTTATAGCGCATGGAACCGACAGCGCCGTTGCAGACGCCGGTGTAGGAGCCGTCGAGAGAAACGAACTCGCTTATGCGGCCCTCGTAATCCTTGACAATCTGGCGCGAGCCCTTGAGGTTGCCGAGGCCCTCTTCGCCGGCGTTAAGAACAAAGACGACGCCCTTGGGCGCGTTCAGCTTGTTTTCGATGACATACTTTATAAGGGTGAGCAGGATGGCGACATTGGCCGTGTCATCGCCGATGCCGGGGCAGGAAGCGACATTGCCCTCGACCTTGACCGTAAAGGGTTCGAGGTCGGGAAAGACCGTGTCGGTATGAGCCATGATGACAAGCAGCTCATTTTTATTTTCGCACTGATAGGGATATACTACATTGAGAGCAGGGTCGATATAAACGCCCTCGGCGCCGAGATCCTCGAGCCACTTCTTGATGAACTCGGCTCTCAGCTCTTCATGGTTGGAAGGAGCGGGTATGGCGCAGAGCTGGAAAAGCAGATCGCGGGTAAACTCCTCGTGGTCCGCAAGATATTTTTTTGCGTGACTGGACAGCTGTTTTATCATGGTCTGACCCTCCTGAAGTTATTGATGTATATTAAGAATACCATCGACGGCGGTATAAAACAAGCACAAATTGACGCTCCGGCCCTGTTGTGGTAAAATGAATAAAAATAAGCCTTTTCTTTGCGGCGAAATGCCGAAAAACCGGCGGCCGCGGGGAACGATCAAGGAGAATGATCATGAGTGAACCCAAAAGAAAGGGCGGGGCAAAGGGCTTTTTAGCCAACATACTTGTCACGCTCGTTTTCGGACTCGTTTATTTCTATTTCGAGCTTCCGGCCATCAATCTGCACGATAAGAACTTTTATGGCTTCTTTTTCCTGATGGCGGCCGTATACTGCGTCATGGCCTTCGTCACGTCGGGGATATATAAGGTGACGCAGCACGGAGAGTTTTTCGCCAGCATAAAAAAGACCTGTTTTCTGCCCTTTATCCTCTGCGTGGCGCTGCTGGTACTTCTGGGCGTCGGAACGCTGGCGTCGAGCGTCGTTTTCCGCGCCGGAGCCTATACAGATCTCCTTGTGCCCGAAACGGGGGATTTCGCCCACGACGTCGAGGAGATATCCTTTAATAAGATACCGATGCTCGATGCATCCTCGGCGGCAAGGCTCGGCGACCGCAAGCTGGGCGAGCTTAGCGATATGGTATCGCAGTTTGAGGTCTCGCAGGTCTATTCTCAGATCAATTACAACAATGTCCCCGTCAGGGTCGCCCCGCTGGAATACGGCGATTTTTTCAAATGGCTCAATAACCGCTCGAGCGGTCTGCCCGCGTATATAGTCATTGATATGGTCACCCAGAACGCCGAAGTCGTCCGGCTTTCCGAGGGCATGAAGTATTCCGATAACGAGCTGTTCTTCCGCAATATCTATCGTTATATCCGCTTTAAATATCCGACCTTCATGTTCGATGACGTCAACTTCGAGATAGATGACAACGGCGTGCCCTATTGGATATGCCCGAGGGTCGAAAAGACCATCGGATTGTTCGGTGGCACCGATGTTCACGGCGCTGTACTGGTCAACGCCATTACAGGCGACGCCCAATATTACGAGGACGTCCCTGTCTGGGTCGACCGCGTTTATGCCGCCGATCTGATAATAGATCAGTATGATTATCACGGACTCTATCAGAACGGCTTCCTCAACTCGATCTTCGGACAGAAGGGCGTCACCGTCACAACAGATGGATATAACTATATCGCCCTTAATGATGATGTATATGTTTACACCGGTATAACATCGGTGGGCGGAGACGAGAGCAACATCGGCTTCATTCTCGTCAACCAGCGCACCAAAGAGTCGAAGTTCTATTCCTGCGCCGGCGCCGAGGAGTACTCGGCCATGAACTCGGCCGAGGGCGTCGTACAGCATCTGCAATACAGCGCGACCTTCCCGCTGCTGCTCAATATCTCTTCACAGCCGACCTATTTCATGGCCCTTAAAGACAATGCAGGCCTGGTAAAAATGTACGCCATGGTAAATGTGCAGCAGTACAATATCGTTTCGACCGGAGCAACGGTCTCTGACTGCGAGAAGGAATACGAGCGGCTGATGTCCCAGAACGGAGTGATAGCCGGCGGGTTGACAGGTCAGGCCGGGGTGACCGGCCGGGTAGCCGATATCCGCTCTGCCGTCATAGAAGGCAATACCTATTATTATTTCCGTCTCGACGGCGAGAGCTGGTATTATTCGATCCCGGTCTCGGCATCGGAAGAGGCGGTCATCGTCAATGAGGGCGATACCGTTGAGATCACCTCCGCCGAAGAAGAAGGCCTCATCCGTCAGGCGGGCGGACTGACCATAAAATAAAGCAATATCTGACCGGCACGGTGTCAGCCCTGCCGGTCATTCTATTATTTGAAAGGAGAAAAGCCGGTGAAGCTGATACACCTTTCCGACCTACATCTTGGCAAAAGGCTCAATGAGTTTTCGCTTTTAGAGGATCAGGCATATATACTTAACGAAATTATCGGCATCGTGGCGCGTGAACGCCCCGATGTTCTTCTGATCGCCGGAGATATTTACGACAAGCCGGTCCCGCCGGCCGACGCCGTCGAGCTGCTTGACGATTTTCTTGTCAGGCTGTCGGAACTCGGTGTGCCGGTCGTTATCATAAGCGGCAATCATGACTCGGCAGAGCGCCTGTCCTTTGCCGGGCGGCTCATGGAAAGCAGCCATGTATATATCGCCCCGGCTTACGACGGACGGATCCATTCGCTCACTCTCGGGGATGGATACGGCGATGTGACGATACATATGCTGCCCTTTATAAAGCCGGTGCACGTCAGACGCTTTTATCCCGATGGCGGAGTCATAAGCTATACCGACGCCGTAAAATGTGCCATAGACAGCGCCGGGATAGACATGACGCGGCGGAATATCCTTGTCACCCATCAGCTTGTGACCGGCTCGAAACGATGCGATTCGGAGGAGATATCCATCGGCGGCAGCGACAATGTCGATCTTGCCGCTTTTGACGGTTTCGATTATGTTGCCTTGGGTCACATCCACGGCTCGCAGTCCTTTGACGGCGGAAGAATGAGATATTGCGGTACGCCCCTGAAGTATTCCTTTTCCGAGATCGACCATAAAAAATCGGTCACGATCGCCGAGCTGGGTCAAAAGGGCAGCCTTGATATCAGGGAGATACCGCTTATCCCCAAGCGCGAGCTCATATGCCTGCGCGGCAGCTATATGGAGATCATGTCGCCGGAGTTTTATAAGGATATCGACCGCGAAAGCTACGTCAGGGTCATCCTGACCGATGAGGATGAAATGCCCGACGCCATCGGAAAGCTGCGGATCGTTTATCCCAATATTATGAGGATGGAGTATGACAATCGCAGGTCAAGGGCCGCCGGGGCAATGGCATCCGCACCCGAGATGACGCGGACAATGTCGCCGGAGGAGGTGTTTGCCGACCTTTACCGGCGGCAGAACGGCGGCGATATGAGCGGGAAACAGGCCGAATACATATCTTCGCTCATAAAAGACATATGGGAGGATAATATATGAGACCGCTTAAGCTCACGATGTCTGCCTTCGGCCCGTATGCGGGGCAGACCGTATTGGAAATGGACAGGCTGGGCGACAGCGGCCTGTATCTGATAAGCGGAGATACCGGCGCGGGCAAAACGACAATATTCGACGCCATAACATATGCTCTTTACGGCGAAGCCAGCGGAGGTCAGCGCCAGCCCGGAATGATGCGGTGCAAATATGCGGATGCCGATACGCCAACATATGTCGAGCTTACCTTTTCGGCTAAAGGAAAGGTCTATACGGTGCGCCGAAACCCCGAGTATACCCGAAGGTCGAAGCGGGGCGATAAAGAGACCACACAGAAGGCCGAGGCCGAGCTCATTCGTCCTGACGGGCAGCCGGTCACAAAACTGCGCGAGGTCACACAGGAGATCGAAAATATCCTTGGGGTCGACAGAGATCAGTTCTGCCGGATAGCCATGATAGCTCAGGGCGACTTTTTAAAGCTGCTGCTGGCCCGCACGGAAGAACGCAGAGAGATATTCGGGCGGATATTCCATACCGAAAAGTACCGCAGCCTGCAAAATAAGCTGGGCGAGGCCGCATCGGCGCTGGATCGGGAATACCAGAACCTTTCGGATATGATGGGGCAGCACAGCTCCCGTATAACATGCCCGTCGGACAGCATTTTTTTAGGGAGGGTTGCCGCGGCGTCAGAGGGGAAAATGACGCCCGAAGAGATAATGGCTCTTCTTGAAGAAATGATATCCGACTGCGGCCGCAGGATAGATGAAGAGACAGGCCGCAAGGCGGAGATGGACAAGCAGAACGACCTCTTGAAGGAACAGCTTGCCGGTGCGCTCAGGCTTGAAGAAATACGACGGCGCGCAGATGAGGCTTCCAAAGAAGCCTCCGGGCTGGCGGCAGAGGCGGAACAGGCCGGATTGCGTGTCAAAGCTCTTGAGGAAGATAAGGACCGGATAGGAAATATGGGCGTCCGGGCGTCTATGATAATCGGCACTCTTCCGCGTTACGATCAGCTGGCTGCTCTTTCAGAGCGAACAAAGGAGTCGCGGCAGCAGTCGGATGGGCTCAAAAGGAGATTGGATGCCGCAGAAAAGCAGTATTCGGCCCTTTCGGCGCGCCTTGAAGCGGCCAGACATGAGCTGGAAGGCCTGGCGGGTGCCGATGTAAAACGAATAGAGGCGGCCCATAGCCTTGAGCTGCTTCGGGAACGCAGCGAGATGGTCGAGAAGATCGCCGCCATGACCTCGGCGGCTGTGACTGCGAAAAGGGTATATGCGGCGGCCGCCGCCGAGTATGAAAAAATGACCGAAGAGGCCCAGCTTTGCGACAGGGACTGGCGCGAAAAGAACCATAGATTCATTTCCGGTCAGGCCGGAATGCTTGCGTCGACACTTAAAGACGGAGAGCCGTGCCCCGTGTGCGGTTCGAGAGCACATCCGCGGCCTGCCGTCATGACATGCGATATCCCCGATAGAGATGAGGTCGAAAAGGCATCGGCGCTGGCCGAAGCGGCGAGAAAGAAGGAAAAGCAGGCCGCCGATAAGGCTTCGCTTGCAAAAGAAAAATGGTCGGAGCATCGCTCTCGCCTCATCGAAAGTGCGGGTCAGGTTTTCGGCGATATCACACCGCAGGAGATAACGACAAGGCTTTCGGACGAAAGGATCGCCCTTAAGCAAAAGCTCATTGAAGCCGAAGCGGCATTAAAAAAAGCCGAAGCCGCGGCAGAGCAGAGGGCCAGATTGAAAGAAAGTATACCGATGCTCGAGGGATCGGAAAAGGAGCTGCGTGATGGCATTGCTTCCGACAGGGAAAAGGCGGCTTCGTTTGAGACCCTTTGCCGGTCGCTGGAGGAATCAGAGGCATCACAGCGGGCCGGGCTTGAATATCATTCCCGCGCCGAGGCTGAAAGCGCGGCCGAGGCTCTCCGGCGGCAGGTGTCGGAATATGATGCGGCTGTGAAAGAAGCATCGGAGCGGCTTGAAAGCGCCATACAGCGCAGGGATGCAGCCGGTGTACGCTTCAAGACCCTTGCAGAACAGCTTGAAAGTGAAAAAGGGCAGGAGGATGCGGCGATCCTTACGGAACGTCTTAAAGAGCTCGGACTCAAAATAAAAGGGCATGAGGAGCTTATACGCGGCCTTTATTCCGAAAAGGATAATCATACCTCGATACTCGAAGGCATAAAGCTGACCTATGCACGGCTGAGAGAGACCGAAGAGAAGCGCGCAATGACGGCGCCGCTTGCCAATACGGCGCTGGGGAAGGTCAGGGATAAGCCCAAGGTCATGCTCGAGACCTTTGTCCAGATGGACCATTTCGACAGGATCCTGGCCCATGCCAATATTCGGCTGTTGTACATGACCGACCGGCAGTACGAGCTTTGCCGCCGCGAGACCGATGACGATCATCGAAGCCAGAGCGGCCTCGAACTCGACGTTATAGATCACTACAACGGGAAAAAGAGGGATGTCCGCACCCTTTCGGGCGGCGAATCCTTTAAGGCGTCCCTTTCGCTGGCGCTTGGCCTTGCCGACGAGATACAGTCGGGTGCGGCGGGGGTCAGACTCGATACAATGTTTGTCGACGAGGGCTTCGGCTCACTTGATGACAATTCCCTCGAACAGGCCATAGGGACGCTGAGCCGGCTGAGTGACGGTCGCAGGCTTGTCGGTATCATATCTCATGTTCCGAGCCTGAAGGACCGCATCGACCGGCAGATAATAATAAAAAAAGACCGCATGGGCGGAAGCCGTGCGGAGATATCGGTATAACCTTAACGGCTGTTCACTATCATTAACCGTACAGAGACCCTGTATGGGTTGGCTGTGGGTTTTTCTTTCCGGTGATTCCGACTATGTCGATGACAAAAGCCTTGCCGAGGCGGAAAAGCTCAAAAGTCAGCGGGAAGAGCGCGTCGCCCTCGAAGTCAAAGCCGACGAGGATACGCTGAGCTATTTCGGCGCAGACGCCCGCGACAACTTGACGGACATCGTAAAAAGACGTACAATAAAGTTAGAAAATGGTTTTTCCTGCTTCCCGGACGGCGACCCGCTGACGGAGAGCGTCAAAAAGGTCAAGCCGCTCAAATCGTACTACGATGTGGCAATGCACGGCTCACCTACTGCGGTTGCGTTTGGCTCAAAAAAGCCAATATGTCGCCGAGGCTGCTCGCATCGATCATCCGCCATAGTAAGGGGTGGAACGGGCAAAACATACGGCTGATATCTTGCAGCACGGGCAAACGTATCGGAGACGATTACTGTTTTGCGGAAGAACTGGCTAATGCATTGGGTGTCACAGTAAAAGCTCCAAACGATTTACTTTTTGTGGAGAGGAACGGCGCTATGTACGTGAGCTACAACAGACGAGGCAAAATGGAAACATTTACTCCTAATCAAAGGAGGAGGCTAAGATAATATGGAGTTTGGATTTTTTTAAAGGTTTGCCATATGGCGACTGCTGCAATGAGGATTTTGACCGATACAGGGGATTCAAAAACAAACTGTCCCGCGAAGGGATAATAAAACATATCGAATCTGTTGAACTGGGGCTAACATCAGAACCGTCGTATGAGATTTTTACTGGCGAAGAAATCCAAGCTGGTATGTATTGGGATGGTGATTTTACTTTCCCGTATGAGTTCCTGCATTACTACAAAAACTATGACATCGGCATACCGCCGGAATACGAAGCCTATCTGAAGGAACAGGGCGTAAAGTGATTATGCTCTTAAAATTGGAATCTCGGCCTTGATACCGTGAGGTGACGCATGAATCGTAACGAAATTATGCAGGCCATTGAGGCCATCTTAAAGCGCGGCAATGACGCCGAGGTCCGGCGTAAGGGCGGAGCTGTCCTATTTTGTGTTTTTTTATCTTTTTTGTGCTTTTTATCTTTGATCATTTTGTCTATCAAGAAAAAATCGCAATCAATGGTGTTATATATATACAAAAGGGAGAAAATATCACCTCGCTTCCTGCCAACAATACGAAATTGGGTCATCTCCGTAGCATTACACATAACTCTACTTCCGACCCGAGTATAAACTTTACCGCCACCAACCTTGATGAAAAGTATGCTGGTTGACCTATTTATCAATCTGAAGATTATCAGATAATTTATCTTGAAGATTATAGTGGCTTCTATATTCCATTTAAACTAATAGAAAATATTGCTCAACAGGAAAATTGATAATCTCAGTCAAATTCTATAGAACAAAGTATCGTTTACAAAGGACAGCCGAGAAAATCGACTGCCCTTTTTCTATACCGATAGGCAGAAAGCTTTTCCTACCATATGCGCCGTGCGGCTTTTTGTGTAGTATTATTTCCCGGGTTGTGCTATAATAAAATATAGGAGATACGCACTTGATACGCATAAGGAGCTTGCCCGTGAGAGATATTTTCGAAAGCTGCGGCGTCGCTTTTAAAGTAAACGAGCCGCTTTCATTACATACATCCTTCAGAACGGGAGGCCCGGCCGATTTTTTTGCCGAGCCCGATTCCGAGGAACAGACCGCCCGGATCGTAAAGCTGCTCAAAGAGCAGGGCATACCATTTTTTATTATGGGCAACGGAACGAACCTGCTTGCGCCCGACGAGGGCTTCCGCGGCGTTGTGATCGCTCTCGGCAGCCGTTTTTCCGGGATATCGCTTGTCGGCGAGACCTGCGTCAGGGCATCGGCCGGGGCGCTGATGTCGCGTATCGGACGCTTCGCGCTTGAGATGGGGCTTGCGGGCTTCGAGTTTGCACACGGCATACCGGGTAGCCTCGGCGGCGGAGTGTATATGAATGCGGGCGCATATGGCGGTGAGCTGCGGGAGGTTATAAGATCTGTCCGTTTTCTTGACGATGGGCTGGAACTTAAAACGATATCGGGCGATGCTGCCGCCTTCGGTTACCGCGACAGCATTTTCCGCCATAAAAAGGGTTGGATAGTGACCGGCGCAGACGTCGGGCTTGAAAAGGGCCAACAGCCGGAAATAGAAGAAAAAATGCGCGAGCTTGCACGCAGGCGCCGGGATAAGCAGCCTCTTGAATATCCCAGTGCCGGAAGCACCTTCAAACGCCCGGGCGATGGGATATATGCGGCAAAGCTCATCGAGGACTGCGGGCTCAAAGGATTTTCGGTCGGCGGCGCGAAGGTCTCGGAAAAGCATGCCGGATTTGTCATCAACACCGGAAATGCGTGCAGCTCGGATATCCTTCGGCTTATGGAAGAGGTACGCCGCACGGTCTTTGACAGGACTGGGATAGAGCTCGAGCCGGAGGTCGAGCTTATGGCCGCCCGCGTCGTTTAACAGAGAGGTATCGTCTATGGATTGTTTGATCATTTCGGGCATGAGCGGCGCCGGCAAGAGCCAGGCCGTCGATGTCCTCGAGGATATAGGGTATTACTGTGTCGACAACATGCCGGTAAGTCTTATCCCGCGTTTTGCCGAGCTGTTTGTCGACAGCTCATCCAAATACAAGCGGGTAGCCATCGTCGTCGACGTCAGAAGCGTCGGCGATTTCCGACGTCTTTTTTCGGTGCTTGAAGAGCTTCGGACCATCGAGATCAAAACAGGGGTGCTGTTTCTTGACTGTTCCGATGAGTGCCTGCTAAATCGTTATAAAGAAACGCGCCGCCGTCATCCGCTTGATATCGACGGAAAAGGCCTCGTCGGCGCAATGGCCGAAGAGCGGCGTCTGCTTGAAGAGGTCAAGGCCAGGGCCGATTATCTGATTGATACGCCATCCCTTTCGGCCGCCAGCCTGCGTAGGCACATTGCCAACCTCTTCGGCGAAGAGGGCGGCAAAAAGATGATGGTCATAAGCATAAGCTCCTTCGGCTTCAAATATGGTATACCCCATGAATCAGATATGGTGTTCGACGTCCGGTTTATAAGGAATCCGTATTATGTGCCGGAGCTCAAGGTGCAGACCGGGCTTGACGCCGCCGTAAGGGATTATATCTTTGAAAGCCCGCAGGCCCGCGAGTTTTCCGGACGCCTTTTGGACATGCTCGATTTTCTTATCCCACTGTATATCGCCGAGGGCAAGACATCTCTTGTCGTTTCTGTCGGCTGCACCGGAGGACAGCACAGATCGGTGGCGGTCGCCCAAAAGCTGTATGACGATCTTTGCGCCAAGGGCCATAATGTCGTTATAAAACACCGGGATATCAACAAGACGCGATGATGGAACTGCTGAATAATTATAACGGCATGGACGGCAGCGATATGCTCAATGCCGCCAAGGCGGCCGGCCGCCGCGTAGTGGCCGTCGGCGGGGGAACGGGCCTTTCGGCGCTGCTGCTCGGCCTTAAGGAGTATACCGACAATATAACGGCGGTCGTGACCGTTACCGATGACGGCGGCGGCTCAGGCAAGCTCCGGCAGGAATTCGGAATGCTGCCGCCCGGCGATATACGCAACTGTCTTTTGGCGCTGGCAAATACGAGCTCGATGATGAGCGACGTTTTGAATTATCGTTTTACAGAGGGCAGCCTGAGCGGCCAGAGCTTCGGGAATCTGTTCATTCTTGCCCTCAACCGGGTATGCGGGTCTTTTGACCGTGCCATTGCCAGCATGAACGAGATCCTTGCCGTAACCGGCAGGGTGCTTCCGGTCACCAATACAAATATCAATCTCCGCGCGTGGTTCAGCGACGGCAGCATGGCCGACGGCGAAACGGCCATAACCTCCAAGAAAAAGGGGACGCATCTCGATATCTCGCATATAGAGATCATCCCGCAGTCGGCCGTAGCCCTCGACAGCGTTATAGACGCGCTGCTCGATGCCGACGTCATAGTTCTCGGGCCGGGCAGCCTTTACACCAGCGTCATTCCGAACCTGCTTGTCGGCAATGTGGCCAGCGCCATAAAAAGCTCGCCTGCGCTCAAAATCTATATCCAGAACATAATGACCCAGGACGGCGAGACCGAGAACTTCACGGCGTCACAGCATATCAAAGAGATCAACCGTTATGCCAAGGGACGCATCGTTGACGCGTGTCTATACAACACCGCGCCGATAAACCGGACACTGACCATGAAATACGACGCCGAAAACAGCCGCCAGGTCGAAATAGATAAAAAGCAGATAAACGCGATGGGCATAAAGATGTTCGGCGCGGAGATACTCGCGCGCGACAGTCATCTTGCACGCCACGATCCGCTCCGTCTGGCCTATAATATAATGTTCATGGCCGATATTATCGCGCCCCGCAGAGGGCTTCTGAAGAAATATGACGAGGCCCTTCTCAGGCAGGAGTAACAGAGATGTCTTTTACAGAGGATATAAAAAATGAATTGTGCCGCACACAGTTGACCGACAGCTGCTGCGCCAGCGCCGAGTGCCTCGGCATGCTTCTCTATGCCAACCGCTTTGCCGTCGTCAGGATACGCCTTGTGTCCTCGTCACATGAGGTCAGGAAGCGTGCGCAGATACTTTTCGGCGCTCTGTTCGGCTGTGAGCTTGAGATCGAAGGCCGGGACAATGCCCTTGTTATATATGATACCGATATGATCCGCCGTATCTATGACTGGTATGGCTTCCAGTATAAAAGCTCGGCGCTCAGTCTCAATCGCGCCGTCGTCGAGG
>CAKUAK010000135.1 GCA_934636325.1 uncultured Eubacteriales bacterium | reverse complement strand
TATCAAAAGAGGGTTGAATATCCCCTTTTTGAACTTCGACTGAAGGGCCAGGCCGATAAGATAAGCGCCCAGCGACAACGCAACGCCGAAAAAGGCCGAAGCCGAGATCATTTCTTCCATGCTATTTACCTCTCTTTCCCATGCAGATAAAGAGCTGCGTCAGCCTTCCGGTGACGGCCATCACGACTACCGTCGTCACGACCGTTATAATGGCCACGGGCAGCAGCACAGGCCCAAGGCCCTCCCAGGCGTCGAGCAGACCGACGGCCGCCGGAATAAACATTACCGGCATTATCGAAACGAGAAAGTCGGCCGTCTCCTCAACCTTGGAAAGCGGCAGGATCCTGCACATCAGCGCCGCCAGCATTATAACAAGACCGTATATGCTTGCCGGCACAGGCAGCGGCAGCAGATGCCGCAGCAGCTCTCCGGCAAAGGATATGATCATAATGATGGTCAACTGTTTTATGTACTTCACACTATCACCCCTGTTTTTATTGCGGTCAGGCTTTAATTATAAGCGCTGACGCCACCATGTGCAACCCCCGGACACCAAAAGAGCCCCGCGTACGCGGAGCTGATTCCCTTTTTTTAAAAGTCTGTGCCGTTACAGACTTTTTCTATTTGATGTTTTATCCGTGACATGCGCGCGGATAATACACCATGACCCGCCGATTTTGCATCAGCAAAACGGCGAAACCGGCCCGCAGGCCGGATCCCCTTTGTCGAGAAAAACCAGCGACGCTGTTTTTCGACAGTTTAAAAAGAGCTCCGCGGATGCGGGGCTCTTGCGGATAAAACTTAATAGTTCTTCTGAACGAGCTGGAAATAGGACTGGGGATGTGCGCATACGGGACATACCTCGGGCGCCGATGTGCCGACATGAACATGTCCGCAGTTGCGGCACTGCCATACCTGCTGGCCTTCACGCTCGAAAACGATTCCCTTTTCGATATTCTCGGCAAGGCGGAGATATCTCTCTTCATGCTCCTTCTCAATGGCCGCGACGCCCTCGAAGAGCTTTGCGATATTGTCGAAGCCCTCTTCGCGCGCTTCCTTTGCAAATGTGGCATACATATCGGTCCACTCGTAATTCTCGCCGGCAGCGGCGTCCTTCAGGTTATTGAGAGTACCGGGAATACCACCGTTGAGCAGCTTGAACCACATCTTTGCATGCTCGCGCTCGTTATCGGCCGTCTCGGTGAATATGGCCGAGATCTGCTCGTATCCGTCTTTTTTGGCCTGGCTGGCATAGAATGTATACTTGTTCCTCGCCTGAGATTCGCCGGCAAATGCCGTCATCAGGTTTTTTTCTGTCTTAGAGCCCTTGAGTTCCATTTTGTTCTCCTCCTTGATTTTTGCGGCCCGAGCCGTTTATACCTATTGTATTCCCCGCCCGCGGCTTGTCAATACCAAAACCCGGTGTTTTGTAAGCAGGCCTCATAAAAGCGATATGCCCCCGCGATACCAGATCAGGAAACCCGCCAGCGCGAGCTGCAATATAAGTATGGCCGGAACTCCGATGGTAAAGCTCTTATGTTTGGTCTTGTGATGAAAGACCTTCATGCCCAGCAGCAGGCCGACAGAGCCGCCTATGGCCGCCGACAGAAACAGCGTCTTTTCCTTTATCCTCCATGCCCCGCGCCTGGCCTTCCATTTGTCTATGCCGCAAAGCAGGAAAGCTATAAGATTGACGGCGGCAAGATATATGAAAAAGTATTTTAAGATACCCGTATCCATCACATACCGCCCCTACTTTGAAAACTCGTCTGCCAGCCTTGCAAACTGGGATATGTCAAGTGTTTCGCCGCGGCAGGAGGGCGATATCCCGCAGGCCTCTATCGCAGCGCGTACGCCTTCCTTCCCCTTTTCGGGAAATGCCATCGAAAGGCAGTTGAGGAGGGTCTTTCTACGCTGGGCAAAGGCCGCCTTTATGACGCGGAAGAACATCTTCTCGTCCTTGACCTCGACGGGCGGCTTATCATACATATCCATCCGCACAACGGCCGAATCGACCTTGGGCGACGGGATGAAGCATTCTCTTCCCACCTCGAGCACCAGCTGCGGATGGCAGTGATAGGCTATATACGGCGTGAACGCGCCATAGTCAGAGCTTCCGGCGGCGGCGCAAATGCGCTGCGCCACCTCTTTCTGAACCATAACGGTTATCGTATCGAAACAGCCGCTGTCGATAAAGGCGCTGACCGCAGGTGTCGTTATATAATAGGGCAGATTGGCGCAGGCCACGACCCGCTTGGCGTCGGGAAAATATTCTTTGACGAGCGCCGGGATATCGGTCTTCAATATGTCCCCCGACACGACGGTGACATTGTCAAACTGCGACAGGGTGTCCTCCAGCACATCGGGCAGGCGCTTATCGAGCTCGACGGCCACGACCCGCTTGGCCCGGGCGCAGAGCTCGACGGTCAGCGTTCCTATTCCCGGCCCTACTTCCAGCACGCAGGTCTCTTCATCAATGCCGGCAAGCTCGGCTATGTCATAAGGCACAGAGGACTCGCAGAGGAAGTTCTGACCCAGCCCCTTTGAAAAGGAAAAACCATGCTTGGCCAGAAGGACTTTTATAACGTCTATATTGCAAAGATCCATTTATACTCTCCGATCGTTGGGTTTTCACCCGATATTGTCCGGACGCAAAAGCCCGCCCGGCGGTATTATTATACCACCCGGCGGGCGTGTTTGCATAGATGCTATATGGCCTCGACGCGGCCGAACTTGTGCTTGATCTCGAATCTGTAGTAGAGGTAAACAAAGAGCGCCGAGAAGGCCCATCCGAGAGGATAGCCGTAATAAACATTGACTATGGTGTGATTTATGCTCATCGAAATGGCAAGGAATATCTGGCGGCAGACGACCATGCCGAGTATCGAGAGTATCATAACGTTCCTCGAACGGCCGAAGCCCCTCGTTGCGCCCGAGAAGAGGGCGTTGAGGGCCTGGAAGATATAGAGGGGCATCATGACCCTTATCATCGAAACGCCGTAGCCGACCGCCTCGGCATCCGAGGTGAATATCTTTACGAACACATCGGCGAAGGCATAGACCGGGATGCCCAGCGCCGCTATCATGATGAAGTTCATGATAAGACAATACCTAATCCCCTTGAAGGCACGGTCAAGTTTTCCCGCACCGTAATTCTGGCTGACAAAGGTCGTCACCGACAGTCCCAGCGACTGAGATGTCAGGCCGACGAACTTGTCGATTTTTTTTGCCGCGCCGGTACCGGCCATGGCCGCCGAGCCGAAGCCGTTGAGATACCGCTGCACAAAGAGGTTCGATGTCGATATAAGGCAGGACTGGATGGCGGCGGGAAGGCCGAGGTCGATGACCTCGAGCAGCAGCCCACAGTCTATCTTGAGGGCCTTCAGCGTCACCTTATATACATCATCGGTATTAATCAGACGGTAGAATACCAGACCTACCGACGCCAGCTGCGAGATGACCGTCGCTATGGCAACGCCGGAAACTCCCATGCCCAGCTGGGCCACAAAAAGCAGGTCGAGTATTATATTGACGACGCTTGAAAAGACAAGGAAATAAAAGGGGCTTCTGGAATCGCCGACAGCGCGGAGTATTCCCGCGCCGACATTGTATATCGAGGTGAAAAGTATTCCGGCAAAATATATTCTCAGATACTCTGATGCCTCGTCATACACATCGGCGGGACATCCGACGACATTGAGGAGCATCGGCGTGAATATCACCCCGAGGACAGCCATGACAAGGCCCAGCAGTATGGCAAAGGCCAAGGATGTGTGTATCGAATCGTGGAGCTTTACATGATCCTTTGCGCCGAAATACCGGGCAAAAAGAACGCCGCAGCCGGTCGACAGGCCCGTAAAAAAGCCTATCAGCAGCTGGGCGATATCCGAACTCGAGCTGACAGCCGCAAGCGCCGTCGTTCCGACATATTTGCCGACGACGATGGCATCGACGCTGTTATAAAGGTTCTGAAATATCTGCCCGACAAGTATGGGCAGCGCGAAGATGATTATCAGGCGGACTATATTGCCCTCCGTCAGGTCTGTACTGCTTTTTTTCACCGTGATCCCTCCGATTTTTATTCATTCACCGATTAACAGTATATTCGCTTTACGACGTTTTTTCAAGCTCTTTATCAATTTTTTACGCGAAGTATACAATATTACCATACCAGACTCGTTTAAGTATATAAAAACACCGGGGATCGCTCCCCGGTGTTTGAAGATCGGATATTATTTATTCGATGTCTATATTGAGCTTCTTAACGACTCTGGCGCACCTTGCGCAGAGTGTGGGATGATCGGGATCACTGCCGACATCATGGGTGAATGTCCAGCAGCGCTCGCACTTTTCGCCCTCGGCCATAAAGACCCTCGCCGAAACTCCCTCCTGGCTCGGGCAGGCTGTGCCCTCGCCCTCTTCTTTGACCTGTACGTCGGAGACGATGAGCAGCATGCGGAGAAGCTCTGTCATGGCCGACAGCTTATCCTTCTGCTCGCCGGAAGCATAAAGCTCGACCTTAGCCTCGAGGGGCTTGCCTATCTGCTTGGAAGCTCGGGCAGCCTCAAGAACGGCGTTTATATCATCGCGCAGGGCAATGACATCGTCCCATTTTGCCATATGCTCGCCGTTCAGGGCGTAATTCTCGTGGATGCGCGCCATATGGTTGAAGACGACGTTATCGGCATTGTCGCCCTCGCTGTGGGGCATTGCATGCCAGATCTCGTCGGCTGTGAAGCAGAGGATCGGCGCAAGCATCCTGACCATCGAATCGAGGATGATATACATGGCCGTCTGAGCGCTGCGGCGCTCAAGGCCGTCCTTCTCGTCGCAATAGAGCCTGTCCTTTATAACGTCGAGATAGAAGTTGGACATATCGACGACGCAGAAATTGCGGATGGCATGGTAAACGATGTGGTATTCAAAGTCCTCATATCCCTTGATGACCTTTTCGGTCAGCTGGTTGAGGCGTGTGATGGCCCAGCGATCGAGCTCGAGCATATCCTCGGGCGCAACAAGATTATTGGGATCGAAGCCGTCGAGGTTGCCGAGGATATATCTTGCGGTGTTCCTTATCTTCAGATATGCCTGGGACAGCTGCTTGAATATCTCCTTCGAGACCCTGACGTCAACACGGTAATCGGAAGACGCGACCCAGAGCCTGAGGACATCGGCGCCGTAATCCTTGATGACGTCAAGAGGATCGACGGTATTGCCGAGGGACTTATGCATGGCCTTGCCCTCTCCGTCGACGACCCAGCCGTGGGTCAGGACGGTCTTGAAGGGCGCGCCCTCTCCCTTTGCGGCGACGGCGGTCAGCAGCGAGGACTGGAACCAGCCCCTGTACTGGTCGGCGCCCTCGAGATAGATATCGGCGGGCCACTTTATTTTATTTTCCAGAACGGCAAAATGGCTGGAGCCGGAATCGAACCAGCCGTCAAGGGTGTCGATCTCTTTGGTGAAATGAACTCCGCCGCAGTGGGGGCAGACAAAGCCCTTGGGCAGCAGATCGGCGACATCCTTTTCGTACCAGGCGTTGGAGCCTTCTTCGCCGAATATCTCGGAAACACGGGCGATGGTCTCGTCATTGCAGACCGGCTTGCCGCACTTCTCGCAATAGAATACGGGGATCGGCAGGCCCCAGCGGCGCTGACGGGAGATGCACCAGTCGGCGCGCTCGCGGATCATGCCCTTGATGCGCTCTCCGCCCCATGCGGGAAGCCATGTGACGTCGTCGCAGGCCTTTACGGCCTCGTCCTTGAAGGCGTCGACCGAGCAGAACCACTGCGGTGTGGCGCGGAAGATTATAGGATGCTTGCAGCGCCAGCAATGGGGGTATGTATGAACGATCTCTTCGCTTGCGAACAGAGCGCCGGTGGCTTTAAGATCGTCGAGTATGGCCTGATTGGATTCATCATATCTCATGCCGGCGAACTTTCCGGCGTCGGCTGTCTGATAACCCTTATCATCAACGGGAACGAGCATTTCGAGATTATATCTTCTGCCTGTGATATAGTCGTCCGCGCCGAAGCCGGGAGCCGTATGGACACAGCCCGTACCGCTGTCCATCGTGACATAATCGGCATTGACGACAAGGCTCTCGCGGTCGAGGAAGGGATGCTGTGCCTTCATATACTCCATATCCTTGCCCTGGAAGCGAGCGACGATCTCGTAAGAGGCGACGCCGCCCATCGACATGGTCTTTTCGGCAAGGGCCTCGGCGACGATATAGTATTCGCCGTTATCGGCCTTCAGAAGGACATAGCTCTCCTGGGGATGCAGGGCGATGGCAAGGTTGCCGGGCAGCGTCCAGGTCGTCGTTGTCCATATGATGAAATAGATATTGGAAAGATCGGCATACTGCGAGAGCTTGCCGAGGTCATCCTTAACGGCAAACTTGACATATATAGAGGTACAGGGATCTTCCTGGTATTCGATCTCGGCTTCGGCAAGGGCCGTCTCGTCGTGCGGACACCAATAGACCGGCTTGAGACCCTTATAGATATAGCCCTTCTTGAACATCTCGCCAAAGACCTTTATCTCCCTGGCCTCGAAAGAGGGATTCATTGTCAGATAGGGATGCTTCCAGTCGGCCAGAACGCCGAGACGGACGAACTGCTCCATCTGCTTGTTGACATACTTCATGGCGAAGTCGCGGCAGGCGTTGCGGAACTCGGGTATGGTCATCTTTTTGCGGTCGAGCTTGTTCATCTTGATGATGGCGCTCTCGATCGGCATACCGTGGTTGTCCCAGCCGGGAACATAGGGCGAATGGAAGCCCGACATGCTGTTGTAACGGTTGATAAAGTCCTTAAGGACCTTATTCATGGCCGTACCCATGTGGATATTTCCGTTGGAGAACGGAGGGCCGTCGTGCAGTACCTTGAGGGGGCTGCCCTCGGTCAGCTCCTGAAGCTTCTCATATGTATCATTGTCCTGCCACTGCTTGAGCATGGCCGGCTCGCGCTGCGGCAGCGAGGCACGCATCGGGAAATCGGTCTTAGGCAGGTTTATCGTCTGGTTGTAATCCTTACCCATTTGAAAATGTCTCCTTAATCCTCTTCTTTATAGTCCTTTCCAAACCTGAGGTCGGAAAAAATAAATCTTGTCGAATCGTCGATATCCGGTTCCTTTTCCCCCCGCGAGGAGGCGATATCGTCGATCATGCCGCCGATATCGAGCTCTTCGGCCATTGCGGCCGCTTCATCGGCCTCGGCAGGTGCTTCGGGCTCTGCGGATGCCGGCTGCTCCGCCGCTGCGGGCGCTGCCTCGGGCTGCCTTACCGGTGCGGCCGAAGGCGCGGTCTTCTCCATAAGTGTGTCGATAAAGCCGATATTCTGGGTCAAAAGTCCCTTCATCATCTCGGCATAACGACGGCTCTCGGCCTTTATCTGCTCGAGCCTGGCCTCTTCGGCCTCGATCTGGCAGCGTATGTCGTTTACTCTGCCCTCGGCGTTCTGGCGTGCGTTGCGGAGGATCATATCGGCCTCGGCCTGAGCCTTGGCGACCGTCTCCTGCGCCGTCACCTGCGCCGAATAAAAGGCCTTTCTCATCTGCTCGTCGACCGAGCGGTATTCCTCTATTTTATCGACAAGAACGCGCATCTTCCCCTTGAGGGTGGCGTTCTCTTTATAAAGGGCCGAATAATCGCTGTGAACGGTATCGAGGAAATCCTCGACCTGATCCTTATCGTACCCCTTCATAGATCTGACGAACTTTACGTC
The DNA here is from genome assembly GCA_934636325.1 of uncultured Eubacteriales bacterium. GTDB lineage: Bacteria > Bacillota > Clostridia > Oscillospirales > Butyricicoccaceae > RGIG1902. Next base: position 9,623 of record CAKUAK010000135.1, on the reverse strand, counting down.
CTGGATATCCTGCGGTGTAAGCATCGTATCCCCCTCCCCATTTATATCTGTATATGTCTCACCGGCGCTTTACAGCATCATCATAAGCGTGTCGAGCACGATCCACGCCAGCAGGAACGAAAGATCCAGCGGGAAGCTGCGCACGGCCGGTATTTTCCACAGCAGCCTGCGGAACGGCATTATTATAGGCTCGGTTATCTGATAAAGAAATCCCTGAAGCTGAGATCCCTGCAGGGACGGTATCCACGACATCAGCGCCCTGACCAGCATGGCCAGCTGAAGAATACTGAGCACGCTGTAGGCAAACTGACGCACAATATTATAGATCATAATGCGGCCACCTTAAATATAAAGGCCGTTATTCTCCAGTTCGTCAATAAGATCGCCCAGGATATCCACGTTATAGGGTGTTATCATATATGTACTGTTGGCTACCCTCTTGATCTTGCCCTCCTGGGCGTATGTGACGCCGCTGAGGAAGTCTATAAGACGCTTGGCAACCTCTTTGTTGGTCTGTTCGAGGTTCATGACGACCGTGCGGCGCTCGCGCAGATGGTCGGCGATCTCGGGTGCGTTTTCATATTTATCGGGCTTTACGAGCACGACCGAAAGCTGTGTCGTTGCGTTGATATTGACGACCTTATTATTGCTGCTGCGGCGGAAATCGGTCACGGGCGCGGCCTTCTCTTCCCCTTCGCGCTCTTTTCTCGAAGCACGGGGAGCCGTGAACTCTTCAAGCTCTTCCTCTTCGTCGTCGCCCCTGGCCCACTGCTTCAGATCATCTATAAAACTCATGTCTGTTCCTCCTGATATAAAACGCTATGCAGGTATGAAAAGCCTGTCCCGCGTTGTGATTTACTTGCCTATAAGACCCCGCTTCGGGGGTCATTGTATTTATTATCTTATTTTTTCTCCGGCATGTCAATAAATCAGGCGCGATTTATTTTGATTCTTTTCATATATTTCATATTTGGCCGGGTTTTGACGCCATTTTTGTGCAGATTTTATTTTATGACCATGTTGGGCTGGATGTTTTTGCCCTTGACGATGACCTTGTCATAGAGATAAAGCCCCTTCTGGGCGCTTTCGGCCTGCTTTGCGATATAGTATGTATCGCCCTGATATATCCACTCTATCGGCTTGAACTTGACGACAGCGCCGCTGAGACAGTATATTCCCCACTGCCCGTCCTCGCCCTGATGCAGAGCCTCCTTGGGGATGCGTATGCCAGTATATGTGCTTTTGATGATATCGACCGTTTCCACTCCGCCGCCGAGAAACTCGCTGTTCATATTCCCGCACGAAAATATGACGACGGCGCGGTCATCGTAATAACTGACCTTTTCTACACTGGCCCGGACATTCTCGGATGTCATATACGGGAAGGACAGCCCGGCATACGACATCTGCTCGAGCTGAGAGGCCTGGACATCGTCGACGGCACAGACGAAATACCACTCGAAGCCATCGACTACATAGCCTATTATCCCATCCGGAGTATCGCCCGAGCCGGCCTCCGCCAGGCGGTCGACATCGTCGGGAGTAAGGCTGTACATTTCATCGGGCGTGCATACGGATGGCGAGCTTTCGGCGGCGCGGACAAAATAGCCCGGCTCTTTTGCCGTCATGGTATAGCTGCTGCCCGAGGACGCCCTTTTATAGGCGGCCAGCTGGCTCTTCATATCGGCTATGGCGTTTTCCAGCCCGGAGGCATCCTCTCGCGGATATTCGCGCGCCGCGACCGCCTGCGTCAGCTGTGAATACACGGCGTCTGTATCCCACACCTCTCCGGCCTTGAGAAGCCCCGAGAGCTTTTCCATCCCATCGAATATCGAGGAATCGAGGGTGACGCCGCCGTCGTCGCTCAGTATGCTTTTATAGGCCTGCTCGGCGTTGGCGATGTCCTTTTCGAGGGTCATGCTGCTGCGGAAGGTCTCGGCCGCGTCGGTGCTGTCAAAACAGGCGGCTATCGTCTGACCTCGGGACACCTTTTCGCCGTTTTCGACAAGGAACTCGTATGTCTTGCTGGTATCTCCCGAAACGGCCGATGCCGAACGCACAAAGAAGCCGCGGCAGGTCACCTTATCCTCTACCGTCACATTAAGGGCGTCTATCGTTTCGATCTGTTCCGTCAGGTTATGGCTTATCTGGTAGCCTATGTAGACCAGAAGGAGCACGACTGCCATGACCGATATGATTTTTTTCATTCTGTCCTCCGGGCCTGCGCGCCCAGACAGACGCTACTGCTTCGGAAGCTCTATCTGGCGCATCGGCACAATGGTTGAAATTGCGTGTTTATATATAAGATACTGCCGGTTTTCGTTGACAAGAAGGACCGTGTATCCGTCATAGGACACGACCGTCCCCCGCTGCTGAAAGCCGTTGGTCATAAAGACCGTAAGCGGCATGCGAAGCCTTCTGGCCTCGTTGAGAAATGTATCCTGCAAGCCTGTCCTTGTTTCCATCATAAGACTCCCCTTTTATTTCCAGTTTGTCTTATAATAGTACCCCGGCCTCCCGCAGGAAGTTTGTCGATTTATCGGCGACAGCCGACACATCCTCTCCCGACTCGTATTCGACCCATCCAACCCGGCTGTCCCGGCCGAACCAGGTCAGCTGGCGCTTGGCATAGTTGCGGCTCTTCTGCTTGACAAGCTCTACGCACTCGTCAAGCCCGGCATTTCCCCGTATATAATCGGAAAGCTCCTTATAGCCGATGGCCTGTGCCGCCGTGTTGACCAGAAGTCCACGTTCCATAAGATCGCGGACCTCGGCCTCCAGCCCCCGCTCCATCATCCTGTCGACCCTGACGTTTATCCTGTCGTAAAGGGTCTGACGCATAGACGGCCTGACGCCGATAAATACGCTGTCATATCTCGGCGGGCGCGACTGTGTTTCAAGGTTATGCTGGGTGATCGTCTTTCCGGTTATCTCAAAGACCTCCAGCGCGCGTATGATACGTTTGCGGTCGTTTATATGCAGCCTGGCGGCGCTTTCAGGGTCTATCCCGGCGAGCCGGGCCATCATGGCCTCTGCCCCGCCCTGGTCCCATCTGCGCTCCAGCCCGGCGCGCACCTGCCCGCTTTCATCGTTATCGAGAAAGCCCGCGCCCTTTATAAGCGCGTCGATATAGAGTCCCGTGCCGCCGCAGACTATCGGCTGTTTTCCCCGCGAGATCACATCGTCGACACAGGCGGCCGCCTCTTTTTCATAGCGCGACACCGAATATGTCTCGCGGACCGAGACGACGTCGAGCATATGATGGGGCACGCCGCGCATCTCTTCGGCGTCGGGCTTGGCCGTGCCGATATTCAGCTCCCGGTAGATCTGCATCGAATCGGCCGAGACGACCTCTCCGTCCAGACGTCTTGCCAACTCGACCGACAGCGCCGTCTTTCCCGAGGCCGTCGGCCCGCAGACAACAATGACCTTCATGATATCTATAACACTCTCTTAAACTGTTTTTCCAATTCGTATTTCGTCATATAAACGGCCACCGGCCTGCCGTGGGGGCAGTTGCGGACGTCGGGCCGTGTCAGCACCTCCCGCGCCAGCACCTCGAGCTCGGTCCGGTCCGAAAGGCTTCCGCCCTTTATCGCCGCCTTGCAGGATATGCTTTTGAGAAGCTCGTCGAGCATGACGCTGCCCGGCTTTGTGTCCCCCATCAGCTTTTCGGCCATATCCGACAGGACATAGGGTATGTCGCTCTCGTCAAGATATGTCGGCGCGCGCCTTACGGCGACGCCCGCCGGGCCGTAATTCTCTATCTCGAAGCCGCTCTTTTCGATAAGCGGCAGGTTGTCCATACACGCCTGCTTTTCGGCAGGGGTGAGTGCCGCCGTCACCGGCACGAGAAGGGTCTGCATATCCTGATCGCCGTCCCTTAAGATCAGCCTATTGTATATTATCCGCTCATGGGCGGCGTGCTTGTCGATCAGCCACATGCCGTCGCCCTGCTGGACGATGATATATGTATCGAAAAGCTGGCCTATGACCTTTATATCGGCAATATTTTCATCCTGTGCGGTATCGGATGTCTTTTCCGTCGCCGCGGATATTTTATGCTCTGCCGCGGGCTGTGCCGGGGCATCCTCTGTCTTTGGTGCGGCCTCGGTCCTTGAAGGGCTTTCCGACGGCATATCGTAATAATATCCCGGCTCGGGGGATTTTCGCGCAGGCGCATCCCACGACGGCCTTTTTGGGGGCATGAGCTCGATCTTATTTATGCTGAACATGCTCTCGTCGAAATCGGGCTCGGGCTCCTTCTTTTTCTCCGGCTCAGCGCCCGCATATTCTACCCCGGCGCTGGAAAATCCACCCGACGCCGCGGCCGGCGATTCGGGCATGACTATCTCGCCCGAGCCGGTGCGAACAAGATCGATCTCCTGCTGAAAGCCGGTCAGGCCGTCCTCCCGGGGGCTTTCGGCCGGTTTCTGCGGCAGCTTGAGCTCTGGGAAGCCCTCGTCGGCCTCCAGCGCCATGGTTATCGTATTGTGTATGGCCGAGAATACCTCTTTCTCGCGGGCAAACTTGACCTCCAGCTTTGCCGGATGGACGTTGACGTCGACCGCTGTGAAGGGCAGATCTATCGAAAGAAAGACCACAGGGAATCGGCCCGGCATTATCCTGCCCTTATATGCGCTGTCGACCGCCGCCGAGAGTATCTTCCCGCGGACAGGGCGTCCGTTGACAAGAAAATACTGCATGCTGCGGCTGCTCCGCGTCATCGAGACGGTCGAAACATAACCCTTTATCTCGACATCCGGGAAGCTGCCCGACACCGGGACGAGCTCCCTTGCCGTCTCTTTTCCGCAAAGGGCGTTGATGACCTGGAGCATCGAGCCGTTCCCGGCCGAAAAGAAGCTCTCCCGGCCGTCCTTTATAAGTGTGAAGGCTATATCGGGATGGGCCAGCGCCGCCGAGGCCACGGCGTTTTCGCAGTAAGCACCCTCTGTCGCATCCTTTTTGAGGAACTTCATCCTCGCGGGGACATTGTAAAAGAGATCGCGGATGATGATGGTCGTGCCGCGGGGGCAGCCGGTCTCCTCGGGCTGGCTGTGCGCCCCGCCCTCGACCGACATGTGTATGCCGTCGATGCTCAGCGCCGTCCTTGTGAAAAGATCAATCTTCGATACCGACGCTATGGCCGCAAGGGCCTCGCCGCGGAATCCCATCGTCGATATCCTGCCGATATCCGACGGTTCTTTTATCTTGCTCGTGGCATGGCGAAGAAAGGCCTTTTCGACATCGTCGCGCTCTATGCCGCAGCCGTCGTCGCTGACCCTTATATACGTCACGCCGCCGTTTTTTATCTCGACCTCTATCCTGCGGCTGCCGGCGTCGATAGAGTTCTCTATGATCTCCTTGACCACCGAGCCGGGACGCTCGACGACCTCGCCCGCGGCTATAAGATTTGCCATCTGCGGCGTCAGAACATTAATGACTCCCATAGATCAGCACTCCTTTGCACGCCTGGTAAGCTCATAGAGCTTGCCCATGGCCTCCATCGGCGTCAATACATTTATATCAAGATCTTTGAGCTCCCGGACGATATCCTCTCCGGCCACCGAGGTCAGGCTGACCTGCATGCCGTCATCATCATTTTTGACCGATGACGCCTCCTTCGGCCTTTCGGCCCCTCCCGCCGCCTCGATCTCGCCGAGGATCTTTCTCGCCCTGCGTATGACGCCGTCGGGCAGCCCGGCAAGACGCGCGACGTCGATGCCATAGCTGTCGTTTACGCCGCCGCGAACGATCTTCTTGATGAACACTATCTCTTCGCCGCGCTTTTTGACGACGACGCTGTAATTCTTGACGCCGTCGACCGTGCCCTCCATATCGCAAAGCTCGTGATAATGGGTGGCGAAAAGTGTCTTTGCCCCCAGCAGACGCTTGCTGCATGTATGCTCGAGCACGGCCCGCGCAATGGCCATGCCGTCGAAGGTCGATGTTCCACGGCCTATCTCATCGAGGATAAGAAGGCTTCTCGATGTGGCGTTTTTGAGTATGTCGGCCACCTCGCTCATTTCGACCATAAAGGTCGAACGCCCGGTCGAAAGATCGTCCGACGCCCCGACCCTGGTAAAGACCTTATCGCATATACCTATCCTGGCCGAAGAGGCCGGGACAAAGCTGCCGCACTGGGCCATTATGGTTATAAGCGCCACCTGGCGCATGTATGTCGATTTTCCGGCCATATTGGGCCCTGTTATGATATATGCCCTGTTGGCACCGCAGTCGAGATATGTATCGTTGGGAACGAAATAGCTGTCGTCAAGCACACGCTCGACGACCGGATGCCGCCCCTCTTTTATGTCGATCACGTCGGAAAGATCCATCTCCGGCCTGACATAATGATTTTTCTCGGCCGTGTATGAAAATGCGCATAAAACATCGGTCTCGGCCAGCGAACCGGCGGTCGACTGTATTCGTGCTATCTCGTCGGCCACGCGGGTACGCACCTCTGTGAATATCCTGTATTCCAGCTCGGTGACGCGTTCCCTGGCCGACAGCACCTCTCCCTCGAGCTCCTTGAGCTCCTGGGTTATATACCTCTCGTTATTGACAAGGGTCTGCTTTCTTATATAATCATCGGGCACCTGAGACGCGCTGGCGCGGCTGACCTCGATATAATATCCGAATACCTTGTTATAGCTGACCTTGAGATTTTTGATCCCCGTCCGCTCGCGCTCGCGGCTCTCGATATCGGCCAGCCTGCCCGCGCCGCCGTCGAGCAGCGAACGCAGACCGTCGACCTCTTCGGAATATCCCGGCTTTATTATGCCGCCCTCCCTGACCGAAAAAGGCGGCTGCTCGGCGATCGAATCATCGATAAGATGATATATATCGTCAAGAATATCGAGACGCGCAAGGATATCGGCCATCTTGCGTCCCTGTACCTTTTCTATCTGCCTTTTGATATCGGGCAGCAGCGCACAGACCGAGGCCAGCGACCGCAGGTCGCGCCCACCGGCGCTGCCGAAAACGATGCGTCCGGCAATGCGCTCTATATCGTATGTGCTGCCCAGCAGCTCGCGCAACTCGTCCCGCGCAAGAAAATCGGTCATCAAAGCCTCAACGGCCTCGTGGCGGGCGGTTATCTCACGCAGATCGACCAGCGGCTTTTCTATCCACTGGCGCAGAAGGCGCGAGCCGGCCGCCGTCTTGGTGGCGTCCATGACCCACAAAAGAGAGCCCTTTTTCTCGCCGCTTCTCATGGTCGACGTCAGCTCCAAATTGCGCCGCGCCGTCAGATCGAGCTGCATGAACTGCTCTCCGTTGTATACTGTAAGGCTGTCGATATGGGCAAGATCGTTTTTCTGGGTCTCGTGAAGATACGAAAGCAACGCGCCGCAGGCCCTTACGATATTCTCGTCAAGGGCCGACACATCCATTCGTCCGGCCAGCTGCTTTGAAAGCTGCTCCCGGGCGTTTTCGGCGACGAATCGCCACTCGCCGCCCCGCTCGACATAGCTTTCCAGCTTCTCTGATATATAGGTCCTCAGCTTGTCGTTCGAATAGACAAAATCGGAAAGCAGAACCTCTTTTGGCGAAAAGCGTGTCAGCTCTTCGGTCAGCTGGCGCATCCCGTCGCCGGAAGAAAGGGTCGTCGCCGTCAGCTCGCCGGTCGACAGGTCGCAGAAGCAGACCGCGCCCGAGACCGTATCCATATACGCGGCGGCGATGTAATTGTTTCGATTTTCATCGAGCATCGAGCTTTCAATGACGGTCCCGGGCGTGACCGTCCTTATGACCTCGCGCTTGACGAGGCCCTTCGCCAGCGCCGGGTCCTCCATCTGCTCGCAGATGGCGACCTTATACCCTTTCTGGATAAGGCGGGCTATATACCCCTCGGCGCTGTGATAGGGCACGCCGCACATGGGCGCCCGCTCCTCCTGGCCGCAGTCGCGGCCGGTCAGCACAAGCTCGAGCTCCTTCGACGCCACCCTGGCGTCATCGAAAAACATCTCGTAAAAATCGCCGAGACGGTAAAAGAGTATCGCGTCCTTATTCTGTTCCTTGACCTCGAGATACTGCTTCATCATCGGCGTAAAGTCGGCCATATTATTTTATCTCCTCATCTGCGACCGCGCCGAAGAGCGCCCATGTCGAGCTGCGCTCTATCACGGCGTCGACGAACTTGCCCTCAAGCCCCTCCGCACCGCGGAGATATACCAGCTTGAAGCCCTCTGTTCTCGACTGTTTTGTGTATTCGTTATTATAATTCTTCTCGTTTTCCTCTTCGCCGACAAGAACGCGCACCCTGCGGCCGACATACTCGTCGTTCTTCTCCTTCGATATGCGGTTCTGGACATCCAGCAGGCGCTCGAAGTTTTTCTGCTTCTCTTCCTTTGTCAGAACGTCGGGCATATCGTATGCCTTAGTGCCCTTTCTGGGCGAGAATATAAAGGTGAACAGCGAATCGAACCTGACCTTTTCAAGGAGATCTATCGTTTCCTGGAACTCTTCGTTGGTCTCGCCGGGGAAGCCGACGATGATATCGCTGGTCATGGTGATGTCGGGCATAACCTTTCGGGCATACTCGACCAGCGAGAGATATTTTTCGGCCGTATACCGGCGGTTCATGTCTTTAAGCACCCTGTCGGAGCCGGCCTGGACCGGAAGATGGATGCTGTTGCATATCTTATCCGACCTGGCCATGACGTCGAAAAGGCGGGGCGTGGCGTCCTTCGGATGGCTGGTCATGAACCTGACCCAGAACTCGCCGGGGATCTCGCTTATCTTTTCAAGCAGGGTCGGGAAATCACACGCACCCTCAAGATCGCTGCCGTACGAGTTTACATTCTGACCCAGCAGGGTTATATCCTTATAACCCTGGGCCACAAGAGACTTGAACTCGGCTATAACAGCCTCGGGAGTGCGGCTGCGCTCGCGGCCCCTGACATAAGGCACGACGCAGTAAGAGCAGAAATTGTTGCAGCCGTACATGATCGACAGCCAGGCCCTGTGGCCCTGCTTCCTGACCGGCTCTACCCCCTCTATGATGGCGCCCTTATCGTCGCCTTCAAGGTCAAAGACCCTCTTTTTGTCGCTGACGCAATGGAGCAGCAGCTCGGGGAAGCGCTGGAGCGCATGGGTGCCGAACACCATGTCGACATAGGGATAGCTGTTCTTTATCTTCTCGGCGACATGCTCCTGCTGTGCCATACATCCGCAGAGAACGGTTATCAGCCTCGGGTTCTTCTTTTTTGCGTGGGAAAGCTCGCCGACGTTGCCGTATACCCGCATCTCGGCATGCTCGCGTATGGCGCAGGTGTTGATTATGACGATATCGGCGCTGTCGATATCTGTGCAGAAGCCGAAGCCCATCTCGGCCAGCATCCCGCGTATAAGCTCGGTGTCGGCCTCGTTCTGCTGGCACCCGAAGGTCTGTGTATATGCCAAGGGCTGTCTGTCCAGCCGGCTCTCGTATATCTCTTTCACGCTGCGGCAGCATTCACGCTGACGCTGCATCATCTCTTCGCTTACTACCCTGGATGTTCTACTCATTTCCGCCTCCGAAATTACTGTTCGATATTCAGATATTTTATCATATCCGGCCGGTTTTCGCAACCGCAACAATGTTTACCTGTTTAACTCACACAGACGCCGAACAGCGGGCC
>CAKUAK010000134.1 GCA_934636325.1 uncultured Eubacteriales bacterium | reverse complement strand
TATGGATCTTCTCATAAGACGCCCCGCCCGGCTGCGCCGGGCGGGGGCTTTGCATATCGGGATAGGAAATTATTGAAATCCTATCCATTTGATGATAAAATCACATATACAGATATTTTTTACATTGTGCGCCATGAAGCTGCTCGAGCTGGGCTATACGACGATACGCGACTGCGGCGATAACTCCTGCCGCGGTACGGTGGCTCTCTCCCGTTCGATCGAGGCCGGACGCCTTGTCGGCCCGGCCATCATACCCTGCGGTCTGATCCTCTGCCCCACAGCGCCCAGCACGTCCGACTGGCTGGCCGAGCGCATAGACGGCGTCGACAACACACGCCAGATGGCAAGACGCGCCCTGCTCAAGGGGGCCAAGTTCCTTAAGCTCTATGGCAGCGCATCGATGATGGCACCGACAAAGGAGACGGGATATCCCATCATCGAGCCGGAAGAGATCCGCGAGGCCGTCAAGGTCGCCGAAAATTACAGCACATATGTCTCGATACACAGCCATGGCGCGAGGGCGATGGATTAGGCCATCCGTGCCGGCGTACATACCGTCGAGCATGCCAGCCTCATCAGCGAAGAGACCCTTCAGTATATCGACGAGAACAGGAAGGATTTCGGCATAGTCCCGACCCTTGCCGTCGTTTACGGCACGATGTCCGGCGATCCCCACATCAACCCCGAGGTCCAGGCCCGCTCGCTGAGCATTAAAGAGAATATAATCGCCAGCCTTAAAAACGCCTATCGTCACGGCGTCACGATAGGCTGGGGCACCGATATAGTCCAGACCGCCTATGAGAAGGACCCAGGCGTCGAGTTCCGTCCGCGCAAGGAGTGGCTGGAATACAAAAACGAGGATATCATAAAGCAGGCGACGATAAACTCGGCAAAGCTCATGTATCTGGATGATAAGATCGGCACCGTCAAGGAAGGCAAAAACGCCGACCTCATCGTCGTTTCGGGCGACCCGGTCGAGGATATCACCGTCATGTACTCCGGCCCCGAGCACGTCATCAAGGGCGGCAGGCTGATCCGCTGATCCGCCGCCTGGACTTGCGCCGCCCGGCCGTATATAGTATAATTTTCCCAGCATGACACGGGGGGATAAATATATGAATATAACGGTATATCTCGGCGCCAGCGAGGGCAGCGATCCGGCACTCAAGGAGGCCGTGCGAGAGCTGGGACGATGGATAGGCGAAAGCGGCAATGCCCTTGTTTACGGCGGCTCCAAAAGCGGCCTTATGGGGCTGCTGGCCGAAAGCGTCCTTGAGGCCGGGGGAGAGGTCACCGGTGTCGAGCCGCAGTTCTTTATCGACGCCGAGCTTCAGTACGATGCCATAACAAGGCTCATCATCACGGCCGACATGACCGAGCGCAAGGCCAAAATGATCGAGCTGGGCGACGCCTTTATTGCCTTTCCGGGCGGCACGGGGACCCTTGAAGAGATATCGGAGATCATTTCGAAGGTATCGCTGGGGCATCTCGACGCGCCCTGCATAATGTATGATCTCAACGGTTATTACCGCGGGCTTCGTCAGCTGCTGTCCCACATGATAGAGGTGGGGCTGTCGACCGTCGAAAGGCAGAAGGGGATATATTTCGCCGGAAGCCTTGAAGAGATAAGATCAATACTTGAAAAATAAAACAGTACGCCCCGCCGCACGGCGGGGCGTACTTTCGCATATGAGCCGCATCACATTGACTTTTGCGGTTTTTCAAACTAAAATAAGATGAAACAGGAATAATTTTGCGGGATATTTTTGGTTTTAAAATAAAGGTATAAAAGAGCGAAAAAACGCTTTTTGATACATTGATCCGACACTTTTACTGGAGGTGCGGAATGCAGCTCAGATACTATTCGGATGAGCTTCGGGAAAAGCTTTTGAAGATCGGCACGGCTTCGCTCACGATGGTCGAGGCTCCGGCCGGATACGGGAAAACAACGGCCGTGCGTCTTGCCATGGAAACCATGCCGGAGGACGAGGTCTTTTGGTATACTGCGACCGAGAGCATGGCCGACGGCAGCATGGACTGGTTCATCCATCAGATATATCTTGCCGACAGGGACGCCGGGACGGCGCTGCGCGCCCTCGGATTGATCAACCGAAGCAACGCCGGAAAGGCAGCCGGGATAATATCCGAAATGCGGGTCGAAAAGACACGATATCTGATAGTCGATAATTTTCAGCTGGTGCTGGGCAGCTGGCCGCTGCCGGTGCTGCTGGCGCTGGCCGACCGCAGGGGCGACGGCCTGCATGTCGTGCTGATATCGCAGAACTTCGGATATATGCGCTCGATGCTTGAGGATACCCGCTCGATATGCCGGATAAGCTCCCGCGATCTGATGCTGGACAGCGGGGATATAACCCTTTACGCCGAGCAGCTGGGGCTCAGGCTGCCCGAGGAAGAGGTCAGGTCGATATACAGCCGCACCGAAGGCTGGGCCGCCGCCGTGTCGCTCTGCCTTGAAAATATGACCGAGGGCCGGACGGGAGACCCCGGGGCGAGGGATATAGATTCGCTCATCTTCGAGGCGTCGTGGAGAAAGACGCCAGACCGCGGCCGCCGCGTGCTCATGTTCCTGGCCGCCTTTGACCGGCAGAACGATGAATACCTTAAAGTCATGTTCGGCGATGATTTCGATATGCTGCAAGATTTTCTGCTTCGCGTGCCCCTTTTGCGGTACGACCCACGGACGGGGGAATATTTCCCACATGAGATACTGCTGCGTTTTCTGAGAAAGCAGCTCGGTGCCTCTGAACCCGAGTTCCGCCGCGGGGTATATCGCATGGCGGGAAGGTGGTACCGCGTCCACGGAAACACCAAGATGGCCGTCGAGAACTTTTATACCGCCGAGGATTACGAAGAGCTTCTGAGCTGTGAGCTTACCGGGCTTCTGTACGAGAGCTTCGGCGGCATCACATATACCCAGCTGGCGGGGAACGTCCTGCGGGATTGCGGCGACGAGCTGCTTGCCCGTCACCCGGTATCGATGCTGCGCCTCTGCACGGCTCTTTTTGGCGGTGGCGCCTTCGATGATTTCGAGCGGGCCATGGAACGGGCCCGCGGGGTAATAGAGACCCTGAACGACCGGCACATGCTGGGCGAGTGGTATCTCGCATCGGCCTTTTCGGCCTTCCCCGACGTTAAGGGTATGACAGAGAGGTATCTTGAAGCCGAGAGGCTGATGTCCGGCCCCTCGCGGGTCACCGACCGGCGTGACCCCTTCTGGTTCGGGACGACCTCTATGTGGTACCTGTTTTACAGGACACCCGGGAAAATGCTTGAGACAGGAGAACAGCTCGGCCGCATGATGGAGGTATACGACCGTATAACCGGCGGCCACGGCGCCGGAACGTACGAGATATATATCGGCGAATGTCTGAGCGTCCAGGGCAGATTTGATGAATCGGATATATACGCCCACAAGGCGGCCATGCTGGCCGAAAGGTATGAAAACGTCAGCGCCGATGCCGGTGCGGCGCTTCTGTTGGGCATAAACGCCATATACCGCTCGGATATGATCGCCCTCCAGCGGGCTATCGAGCATCTCGAGAGTCGGTCGCTGGCATATCCCTTCCTCCAGGGGACGGCGATAAAACAGCTCATGGACGAGACCGCACGCGGGTATCTGCTGGGGCTGATGATGGAGCCCAGCCGCACGGCAAAGTGGGCCCAGGGGGATGCCGACGCCCTCGGCGACCTGACCTTCGCCAACTTTATAATAAAGACCAACCGGGTCACCGATCTCGTACTGCGCAAAAAGTATAAGAAGGCCATAGCCAGCGTTGAGGCGTCGCTCGATCTCGACAGCCGCCTTGTATCGCTGTCGACCCGCAACTTCATGTATGTCGGGCTGGCGCTCTGCTATCTGGCCATCGGGCGTCCCGTGACAGCCGCCGAATGGCTTGAAAGGGCGCTTGCCATATCGGAGCAGGATCATAATTACACCTTTATCGCATGCTTCCGTCAGTATCTCGGGGTGCTGTTCCTTATGCCGTCTGTCAAGGCGAAGCACGGGAAGGCCATTGCCGAGATCAAGGCCATGAAGATACATTATACAAAGCCGGAGGAGAGCCGCATATTTGCCTCCCTCGAGCAGTCGCCCGAGGAGATGCAGGAGCTGACCGAGCGCGAGCGTCAGGTGGCCGAGCTTGCGTCAAAGGGCATGCGCAACCGCGAGATAGCCCGCCAGCTTTACATATCCGAGGAGACGGTCAAAAGCCATATCAGAAGCATATTCCACAAAACCAATATCGACCGGCGCAGCCGGATAATAGAGATACTTAAATAGGGTGAAGGTCACAAAATCCCCCGAACGGGGGATACAAAACGGCATGGATATCATGTATCGTTAAGATACAGGTATTCATGCCGTTATTTTTTCGGAAGGAGGAGCAGACATGGGTTCGGCGATCCTTGATATGCATGTGCTGCCCGATTACAGGCTGAAGTTTGCCTTTGTCAACGGAAGCGAAGCGGTGATAGACATGAAAAAACGGGTCAAGGGGATGCGCTTCGGCGCGCTTTCCGACCCCGAGCTGTTTGCAGCGGCGAGGCTCGAAAGGGATGAGATCGTCTGGTCGCGCGGCGGGATAACGATACGTGCACCGGTCAACGAGGTCATAGACTCGATGCTGATGTACTGAAAATATACTGGGATATCCAAGACCCGGAGGGCTTCCGGGCGGCATTCTGGCAAAGGAGAGATGCTGTAATGAAAAAAACAGGAAGAAGGATAACGAGCCTCCTGCTGGCGGTTTTCATGCTGTTTGGCATGATGCCAGCCATTGCGCCGATGCAGGCGGCCACCAATCTGGCCGGCGGCTTCGAGGGTCAGGACGCCGATGTTTTTTCGGCCCTTGGCTTTGACACCGAAAAGATACCCGAGGGGTATGATTCGGAGACGACCGACAACCCCTATGGGCGCGACAAGCTGGCCGGAAATCAGGTCTTTGAGCTTGCCGTGTCCTCATCGGCGGGCATGAATGTCTACGGCAAGGACAATAATGCCGTTTCGGGCAGCAGTATTTCCGGCCTGCCCTCCGGCGGCCAGGCGCCCGGCATGCAGATGTTTGCCGTTGCGGCCGGCGATTTCGACGGCGACGGCCTGCCCGGCGAGGCGGTCTATGTCGGCTTCGAGGACATCAAGTACGGTTATGCCCTGACCACGGGCGAGAAGGTAAAGGACCCCGGGGATTCCGAGCTGGTCATGCGTATATATAACGGCAGGACCGACAGCTATTCCGGAACGAAGAAGCTGGGCGAGGTCAGCCCTTATAATACCACGCCGGAGGAAGAGAGCATACTCACCACCCGCGGATTTCAGACGACACAGGACGCCTTCTGGCAGAATCTGCTTCAGGTGGCGGCCGGCGACTTCGACGGCGACGGCACCAGCGAGATCGCCGTATACATCGGCGAGGCCGGAAAGGCCCGTGTCGATATCTATAAATACCAGAAAACATCGCAGTCGGGCGCAAACGACTGGATGGATCTTGGCAACTGGAGCAGGGTATGGAGCCACGCGCTCAGCGGGGCCTTCAGCTATGTCCCCAACATGGTCTCGCTGGCGGCGGGCGACTTCAACCGCGACGGCGTCGACGATCTGGCGATATCCAGCGGCAGCCTGCTTATCAAGCACGACTTTTTCTGGGTCAATTACGTATCGCATGAAAAGAGCCGCGCCAGCGTTCTCTGGGGCGGCAAGAGCAATATGCTCCAGAAGAGCAGCCCCCTCGATCTCAACGAGGGCGAGCTTGGCGAGCAGGTCCGCGTCAGCCTGACGTCGGGTGATCTGGACGGCGACGGAGTTAAAGAGCTTATCGCCACAGGCCAGCCGGCCTCCGATATCATTAGCTTTGCCTATGGCTCGACCGACGGCAACAGGCAGCGCACGATCATATCCTATATTTATGATGAGACCCTGGGCCTGACCGTCAGGGACAGCAGCCTCCAGAAGCCGGTCGACGGCGAGATGGTCACCATCGAGGACAGCGACGGCAACTCCCATACCAACTGGAAGAGCGGCAACGGCTTCGACGAGAATTATTATTCTCTGCCCGTGATGCGCACCAATGCGGCCGTCGTCCATCCCGAGGGACAGGACAGCACCTTCCTTTATCTCGACAGCTGTATGTATGAATACAAAGAGGGCAAGCTCTCGCTCAAGATGGAGCTCGACGAGGCCAAGTATGACGGCGAGAACACCCTCGGCGGCCCCTCCGGCGGACGCTGGGGCGCAAGGCTGACCAACAGGGATGAATCGCAGTATTATTATACCGAATACGGCGCCGTATCGGGAGATATCAACGGCAAGGGCTATGATATCCTCGGCACGAGCTTCTATGCCTTCGCCTCTCAGGCACAGGTGACCGAGAGTAACGGGACCGTGACCGCCCAGCATCAGCATATGACCGGCTATAACATCCTTTACGGTGAAAACGGCGGCATTTCTGTCACCCACACCCAGGACAAGGCGGGCGATTACTATAACGCGATAGAGACCCTGAACCCCGTCTATATGGTCATGATCGACGTCGATATGGATACCGTCCTTATCGAGTACAGCGGTATACATTATCTTACATATTCCGACCCCAAGGTGCTTGCCATAATCGCGGCCGCGCCCTATTTCGAGGATGTCGACATAATCTCCGATTATGACTACGCGTGGCAGAACACAACCTCCTACAGCCAGATCAAGGGCTCGGGCGACAGTGATATCGTCAGCGTCGATTTCGAGATCGGCGCATGGCTGACGGCCGAAACGACCCTCGGCGGAGGGAAGGCCGGCCTCGAGACCAGCCTCGGGTATACCCTCAGTTATGAAAAGGAGACGACCAAGTCGACCGAGTACGAGCTGAGCTTCGAGACCAGCCAGGACGAGGATGCCGTGGCCTTCTTCTCGATCCCGACAGAGAACTATGTCTATTACATCTATACCCCCGACGGCAAGGGCGGATATGACAAGACGGTCGATACCATATCCAACACCTTCACACCCTGCTATCAGGTGCTGACCCTTGACTATTACGAGTCGATACAGGGCAACTATGCCGAGCTGCCCCAGATCTCGGGCGTCGCGCTCCAATCGAAGCCGGGCGACCCGTCGTCCTATCCTACATCGACCAGCGGCTATAACGTCATCGCCGAGTGGAACGATTATCCCGCAGGAGTCAGCTTCGGCAACGGCGCCATATCCCAGAGCATAACGGTCACCGAGGAAGAGGCCGAAAGCTATGTCATGGGCGCCAACTGGGATTTCAAGCTGGGCGGCGGCGGAAAGATCCAGAGCGACCTTTTCCAGAGCGAGGTCGAGCTGAGCGGCGGCGTCCAGTGGTCGATCAACCCGGCGGGCGGCTGGAGCAAGATCAACCTTAAGGGAACAGGCTTCTCCGGCACGGTCACCAATATGCCCCTTGAGTTCAGAGATTACGGCTATTATTACACATGGAAGCTCTTTGCCTATAACTATAAGTTCAGCGACGGCACGAGCATCCCTGTCGTCAGCTATGTTGTCGGCGACGTATCCAAGCCTCCCAGCCTGCCCGACGATTTCCAGCAGGATTTCGCCCGCAGCACGAGCAGAAGCAATGTCCTGACATGGACATATGACAACGCTGTAAGGTATTTCCATATCTACAAGTATTTCGACTTCCCCGAGGGCGGCGGCCTTGAAAAGATCGCCACTATAGAACCGGGGGACTCGGCGCACTATGTGCTCAAATACAACGAGGACGGAAAGCCTTATAAAGAGTTTTATTTCACAGACGAAAACCTCACACCCTATACCGAGTATAAGTATGCCATCCAGGTCGAACGTCTGACCCCCGTGCCCCCCCTTTCGGCACCATCGGGTCTGCTGAACGTTCGCACCAAGGCGGCCGACGGATACCCGACATTGAGCATTTCCGAATCCGACGGCAAGTCGGACGGACAGCTTCTTGTCTATCCCGACAAGAACGCCTATCTGACGGTCGACGTCCGCGGTCCCGAGGGCCAGACCAGCGCCAACTATTACACAACAGTCCAGTTCCAGTGGCAGAAGATGGAAAAAGGCGCATGGAAGGATATGGTCAACGAGACCGGTGTGACCCTGACCTTTGCCAACGCCGGCGTCGACAGCGCGGGTGATTACCGCTGCCGCGTCAATGTTCAGACAAAGGATACCGGCACATATATAACGGCCTATACAGACTCGGTCACCCTGACACACTCCAAACGCAGCTCTTATATCGAAGAGAGCAGCCTGCATGTGTCGGACGTATCGGGCGGCGGCATCGAGCTTTACGCCAGGGTGCGCAATGCCCATGAGGACAGCGCCGCCATACCCGGCGGTACGGTGACCTTTACCCTGACCAACACCAGCACAGGCGAGATATACCAGTATTTTGTCGAGCTTGATGCCTCGGGCGTCGCGTCCAAGATTCTCGAGAACAGGGCAAGCATCCTGCCCGAGGGTATGTACAGCGTATATGCCTATTACGGCGGCTCGTATATATTCAAGGCCAGCATGGCCGAGAGCATGTATCTCTCGCAGATGAGCCAGGGCTATACGATCGACATGCCGTCGAGGATGGTCTATGGCGACGGCGCCGAGCTGAGCTTCCAGCGCGTCTATAAGCAGGGCGGCGTCACCGGCAGCCAGCAGGAGAAGGCCTCTTCGGTCAAGATCTATCACGCCGATAAGCTGCTGCGCGGAACGGTCAGCGGCGCGCCCGACTTCCCGGCAGATCAGATCGCATCAGCGGGAACGACATATAACTACCGTGATGAGGATGGCATAGGCTGGCACTTTACTGCCAGCTATCCGGGACATTATACCTACGGCATCAGGGACGGCTATGCCGTCTATGGCGTTGCGGACGGCCGTCTGGATTACGCCAACGACAGCGAGAATCCGGGGCTCTACCGCCTGGCCGAGAACACCTATGCCGGAAGCTATATGATCGAGATGACCGGCAGCGATGACAGCCTGCCGCCGGTATATGCCTCGCTCCAGGTCGAAGAACGACCCATCACCCTCAGACTGCCCGTCCAGAAGGGCACAGAGGGCACCGACGCCCCGGTCATCAATATAGAGGATCTCGAGGTCGTTTCGGGCAGCTGGCCCGATTGCGACATCGGAAAGATCACGGGGGCCGTCGACGTCAGATATTATAATACCGCGGGAACAGAGTTCACGAGGACGACGGTCGATGATCTCTGCGGCTTCTATACCATCCGAAGCACCGACGGAAAGAGCTATTATGATATCACCTTCCTCGACGGCTCGATAACCATACTCGGCGCGGCACATGATGTCACCATCGGCGCCCGCCCCTTCGAGGGCCAGACGGTCGGCACCCTTTACGCCATATCGCCGGAATACGGCAGCACCCGTGCCGAGGTCGGCAGCGCCGATAAGCTGGTGCAGAAGCACCAGACCGGCACAAGGCTGGTCTTTACCGCCGTGCCCGACACCGGATATGAGGTCTATGACTGGTATATCAACGGCGTCGCGCAGAACACAAAGGCGACATCTCTTGCCTATGTCCTGCTCAATGAGGAGACCTCGATCGAGGTCCAGTTCGCCATAAAGCAGAACACCCTTGCCTTCGGCACAGCCGGAGATATGGGCGGCGGCACGCTGGAATGCAGCGACAAGACCCTCACGAGCGGCAGCGTCATCCTTGCCAACTCCCGTTTTGTCTTTACGGCAAAGGCGGCCGAGGGCTATCACTTCAAAGAGTGGCGCTATACCGAGCAGGGGGCCGGAACGATATATGACAGCGAGGACAGCGGAAAGTCGGAGAGCACATACGAGCTCTACATGCCGGCGGCAAGCTGCTCGCTCTACGCCGTGTTCGAGCGCGACTTCTATACCCTTACATACACCGACGTGAACGGCAACGACGGCCTTACCGCCTGGTATATGGGCAGCGTCACCGGCGACGTTACGACGTCGCGCGAAAAGGTGACGGCCGCCAGCGGCGACAAGGTCAAGGGCGGCACGGTCGTGACGGTCGAGGTTCGCCCAGGCTGCGCATGGGACAGCAGCTATCGCTTTGTCTCGACCGGAAGCCAGGGTATTGCCGACTATAACGCCGGAACATACACCTTCACCATCGACCGTGATACCGATATAAAGGGATACACGACCCGCGAGGCATATTCGCTGACCCTGGCCTTTGACGTCAGCCGCAAGAGCGAGCAGCCGGTCGGCGCACAGATCCTCTATACCATCGGCGGTCAGGAGTATACCTTTGATTATGACGCCGATAACGTCACAAAGGTGATCGAAAATATCCCGGGAGGAACGAACGTATCGGCCCAGATAGTCTGGCCGGGCTATTATAATATGCTCGGGTGGACGGCGGCCGGAACGTCGGTCACGGCATCAGATAAGGTCGACCGCCTGGCCGTGGCCCTTACGGCAGACGGCGCGGTCACAAAGGATAAGGCATATTATTATTCCGACAGCGACGGCAAGACTTGGTGCTTCACCTCGCCGGCCACAGGCACGGCACAGACAGAGAACAGCGCTGTTACGGTCTATGCCTCTTCGGCTGTTTACGCCGTGGCCGAGCTTTCGGGAGACGACGTGTTCACGGTACATCTTGAAGAAAAGCCTCTGTATACCGTCACACTTTCGGATATCACCGGCAAGGGTGAGTACAGCTATGACCTGCCTGAGGGCGGATTCGGGACCGCCGGCGGCGTCACTGTCCATGACGGCGACAGCCTTACGATCATGGTGACACCCGGACAGGGCAACACCGTATCCTACTGGCAGGTCAGACAGGGGACGGGAGAGCCCCTTCAGCACAGGGCGACATCGGTCAGATACACCATACCCGACATCCATGACGATTATACATTTACGCCGATATTCTCTTCGACGACATACAATACCATCTCCTGGCCCGAGATAAGCAGCAGCCGCAACGGCATCGTCCTTTCGCCCGAAAGCGGATATCTCTCCAGCGTTGCTTCGGGCGGGGACTTCAGGTTCAAGCTGTTTGGCGGCGGCCTGAAGATGCTTGATTCGGTTCTTGTAAACGGCGTCCGGATAACGCCCGACGCAAACGGAGTATATACCATCTCCGATATCAGGGAGAATAAGGTCATAAGCGTCAAGCTCAAGACGGTCGGCGTCACGGTCGGCGGCGTCGATATAAGCGCGTGCAGCGGCACGGGCTGGACCTATGACCCCGATACACAGGTGCTGACCATAAGCCGCGGCAACCTTACGGTCAGCGGCGCAAATGACAGCACGGTGGCGCCCGACCTCTCCATCGTCGCCGACGAGCAGACACCCAACCTTGTCATCGAGGATCTGACGCTGATCTCCGGCGCAAAGGCCGGTCTGCTTCAGACCAAGGCCGACGATACCACATTGACGCTGGTCGGCACCAGCACGATCAGTGCCAGCGATACCGCGACCGGCGCTTCGGGCGGCATCATCACCTCCTTGAATCCGCTGACCGTGCGCGGCAACGGCAGGCTGACCGTGACAAATAACGGCACGAGCGGCTATGAAAACGCCGTCAGGATCCGCGGTAATCTGACCCTGACCGGAAACGCCAATGTCATATGCACCGGCAGCTACCCCTCGATCGTTGTATATGTAATGGGACATGCCACTATCGGCGTCGATAAGGGCGAAGCGTCGCCCTCGCTGCGCATCGTCAATACGGGCGCGGGAGAAGGCCTTCTGACCGAGACCTGGCTGGAGATATACAGCGGCGAGCTCTTCGTTTCGGCCGACAATAATGACGCGGTCGTCAGCAACAGTGTATATAACTACGGCGGCATTATGGAGCTGGCGTGCGCTCTCTCCGGCGATCATAAGATCATCAAGGTGTCGGGCAGGAAATATCAGTGGCGCGCGCTGTACGAAAACGGCTATATGGCCCGCGTGACCAAACAGGCCAACAGCACCGTGGAGACATATACGGTCCAGAAGGACAATTACAGCAAGAAGAACGAAAATCCCCCCTATGATCTGCTGGCCGGTTTCGGTTCTTTTTGGGACAAGCTAACCGGTACGGGGAACAAGGGCCTGAACGAGTGCAGCTATATCCGTCTGTCGCCGATCGATGAGATCACCGACAGCATAAAGCTGACGGCGATCTATAACGGCAGGAAATACTGGACGACCCGCGCGGAGCTTGAAGCTGATGACGCTGATGGCGCTGATGGCTGCGATTACGCATATATCGACCTGGACGATACCTCCTCCGACAAGATAAAGACGGGTGGAACAGGAACCCTGTATCATTATCCCGCGAACAAGGAGCCCAACTGGATCTTCCTTACAACAGAGAGGCTGTTCACTCATTCTGCGTTTGCCCCCACCGCGTATACATACGATTGGGAGCTGATGGATACCGGCGCCGAGGAAACGGCTTATCGGATCAAAGATGGCGACAAGGACAAGAAGAACAACCTCCCGGACGGATCGATAGAGTGGACTGTCAGCGGCGGCAAGACCCTTTCGGCCGGAAGCCGCGGCGGCCTTGATTTCACCGACGCCACGGTCAAGAGCGTCACCCTTCAGAGCCTGTCGGAAAGCTATCTCAAGGTCGGTGACATCCCTGTTTACCTTGAGGGCGAAAATATCCTGATGGGCAGCCTGAGTGTCCCGCTTTCCGGCGAACGCATAAAGCTCTATAACACCAACGGAAAAGGCGGCACGCTGACCCTCACGACAAACATCAACAGCGGCAACAGCCCTGCCGCGCAGGCCGACAGCATAGAGCTCCACAATGTCAAAGCACTTACCATGTTCGCAAGCGAAACGGCGGCCCTTGCCGGAAAGCCCGGCCAGAGCTGCACGAGCGTCGTATATTATGACGATCATCTGGGCGGAAGCGCCGTGCCTTACGGCCTGGGCTGGCGTCAGGACGTAGGTCCTTCGGCGGCGCTGGCGGCGACGGCCGACAGTCTTAAGTTGAACCTTGACGCAAACGACACATATGTAAAGTTCTATTCGGCCACCACCGACGCCAAGGCCACCCCCGCGGCCCTCTCTTATGACAAGGGCACAAAGACCGGCGTGACCGAAACGGTCGTCTTCGCCCCGGCTGTCAGCGGCCAGATCCACAGCTTTGACAAGCCCGCGTCGGGAGGAAACGACGAGACCGGCAGGATCCTGCTGGCCGGGACAAACACAATGCTGACATCCGGCAGGGATTATACCTGGGATGGTCCGAACAATATCCTCACGGTCGATCAAAGCTGGCTCGACAGACTCGATGCCGGAAGCTATATCCTCCGCATGTACTTCTATGACGAGGATAAATCCGACGCGACATACTATACGCTGGATATCCCCTTGACAATAACCCATGCCGAGGTGGCCAGCGGCGACCTCAGCCTGACCCCTTCGGGCGATGTCAGGCTTGGACGCGGCAGGAGCATCACCTTCACAGCCCTGCCTACAGGTACGACCCCGGCTACCTATGAATGGACGATCGACGGCAGCGAACAGGCATCGTCGGGCAGCACCCTCACCTTTAATGTCGAAGCTGACGCAGCCATAGGCACGAGCTTCAATATCGGTGTCGTGAGCTATGCCGACAAGGCAAAGACGATCAAGCTGGGCGAGGCCCACAGCACGGTGATGGTCACGGCTTCGGCCACGGGCATCACGGTCAGCTGTGTCGGCGAGACACCCTCCGGCGACGGCAACTATATCATTTATCACAACACCGGAAGCCAGAGCGCCGGAACATGGCATTTTGACGCCGAGGTCACCCTTGATGACGACACGACATCGAAGGATGTCACATGGACGCTCTGGGGCGCGACGAGGATAAAAACCGACGTCGGCAGCCGGACGGGCGCCCTGACCATAGACCCGTCGGAGACCGGCACCAACGGCATGCTCAAGCTGACGGCGTCGTATGAAAACGCCGACGGCAGCAAGCTGGAAAAAGAAATAACCATCCGCCTTTCGACCGACGCCTATGTCTCTTTTGACCCGTCGGAGGTCAAGGGCGGCAGGATAAGCGGAGCCGCCTACGGCGTGTCCCAGTCGCCTGTCACGGCAAGCGGCATGTGGATACCCGAGGGCAATACGGTCGTCGTCAAGGCCGATCCCAACGAGGGCGCCGTCGTCAGGACATGGCTGGTCAACGGCCAGAGCGTCATGGACGATCCGGCCTATACCATCGACGAGGAAAACAACACACTTACATTCACAACGGCGAAAATGAGCCGGTACCATATAAGCGCCGAGTTCATAAACGCCAACAGCTATACCGTCACATATTCGGCTGGCGTCAACGGCAGCCTGAGCGCTTCAAGCGGCGGAAAGTCCATTGCCTCGGGCGACACGGTCGTCAAGGGAGAGGACGTTGTATTTACCGCCCTGCCCGATGCCGACTGCCGCGTCGAGCACTGGATGATCGACGGCGTCGTATATGAAGAGACGCCCGGAACGGTCTATACCGGCACGACCCTCGAGCTGACGGCGATCGACGGCGACCACGAGGTCACGGTCACATTTGTCGGCAGGGATATCGAGATCAACTTCATGGCCGCGCCGATCGACGGCGGAGCACCCCGCGGAAGCCTCAGCCTGCTGGTCAACGGCCGGAGGGTCGACATCACCGGAACGGCCAACGCCGACAGGAGCGTCAGCTATACGGCCACGGTCCGAGCTCTCGAAAACGTGACCGTCCTTGCCGCACCCGAAGAGGGATATATGGTCGGCACATGGTCGAAAAAGAACGAGAGCGGCAGCTATGAGGTCATGACCGAGTATGACGGCATGACGGTATATTCGGTCACCGGCATCAGAAAGGGCTTTGACATCAGGGTCGGATTCGTGTCCATCCCCACCTTTGCCGTGACGGTCAGCACGAACAGCTATCAGAACGGCGCGGGCGTCGTCAAGGCCGGGCTCGTGACCATCCCCATGTCGTCGTCCGAGACTATAACGGTCAATAAGCACGGAAGCCTGACCCTGCTGGCCCTGCCCGATACCGGCTGCTATGTCTATGACTGGCAGGTCGACGGAGCAGAGTTCACCCAGGACGGCGATTCGATCACCCTTACCGATGTGACCGGAGATGTCACGGTCGGCGTCACATTCCGCCGCAGCTTCTACGACGTCACACTTGATACGGTCGGAAACGGCAGCCTCTCCGGTACATATTCGCTGACGATAGGCGAGGATGACTTCAGCGGCAGCCTTAACGAAAACGATGTGACAAACATTCGCGGTGGCTCTGAGATAAGCCTTGTCATCACGCCCGATAGCGGCAGCATCCTCGAAAGCCTTACGGTCAACGGCCGGGCGGCCGCACCGGTATGGAATGAGACGGCGCAGAGTTATACCTTTGAGATAGCGGCCCTGACCGAAGATCTTACGATCGAGGCCGTATTCACAGACGTCGGCGATCTGTTCGACGTCAAGACGGCCGACAGCTTCACCGATGACGGCGGTAAGATCTCCGGCACGGTGTCGGTGAGCCATGTGCCCGACGGCGTCAGCGGCGACAGCGACGGCAGCGACAGCAAGGTCGAGATCGCCGAGGGCGGCGCGGCTGTGCTTACATTCGCAGCCGAGACCGGCTATACGGTCGACACAGCCATCCTGGCGGCACAGATAGATGGCGTTCTTGAAAACGTCGGATCGGATGCCGGCTATACCATAAGGCTTAACGCCGCGGGCCACTTGGTGCATATAAGCAATATCGATATCGATCTCGATTTCAGCGGCATCGACAGCCCCTTCGTAAAGCTGGAGGGCAGCCTGTACCGTGTCGGCATAAGCGCTCCGATAAACGGCAGCCTGGCGGTCAAGGCGGGCGGCGTCATCATCGAGGATGGCGCCAAGCTGCCCGAGGGCACAGCGCTCGATATAACGGCGGCGCCGGATACACATTACGCCGTCAAGAGTCTTAAGAACAATTCGGCCGACCTCGATCATACCGAGAGAGGCGGCGTCTGGAAGGCCGGTCTGACGGTCGACGGTGACGTCGACCTCGCGGCAGAGTTCGAGATCGGAGAATATAAGGTAGAGATCGAGATCCTCGGCACGGGCGGCGGCAGCGTCGTTATCAACGGGAAACCATATGCTCCCGGTGCGTACTACATGGCGGCGGGCGAAGAGCTTTATGTCAGCTTCGAGGCCGATGAAAACTCCGAGCTTACAGGCGGCAATGGTAGCGGAAAGCATACGCTCAACGCCGATCTGAAAATAACGGCTGTGTTCAGGGCCATAACATGTGTCGTCACCTTCAATACACCGCAGAACGGAACCCTTACGGTGCTTGACGGCCAGGGAAATACCGTTGCAAACGGCCAGAGCGTGGCTGTCGGAACGACCCTTATCATCACGGTGGACCCCGACGCCCATTACAGGCTGGGCACATTGACGGCCGGCGGCACGGCCCACACACCGGGCAGCGGATATATCGTCGACCCGGCAAAGAATAATGTCATTTACTGCGAGTTCGAGGTCGCCGAGACCCCCGTGACATGGACGGCCAAAAACGGCAGCGTTGATGTGGTGGTCATGCCTGACGGCACGGCCATCACCAATGGACAGTATGTCCCGGTCGGAACAGCGCTCAAGATAACGACGTCGGCCGACAGCGGCTATCAGCTCAAGACGCTGAACGTCACAGGCGCTCAGAAGGACAGCCAGAGCAGCTGGTACATCACAGGCGATCTGCCTGTCGAGATCACGGCCACATTCGAGTCGACAGGCGGCACCGGCCCGGTCGGACCCTCAGGTCCCGTTGGTCCCAGCGGCCCGGCAGGCCCATCCGGCCCTGTTGGCCCCAGCGGCCCCAGCGGCCTTCCCTCCAGCGGCAGCATGTATACCGTTGCCATCTCTGTAAAGGGAAGCGGCAAGGCTATCGTCACGGCCAACGGCAAGATCATTAAGGACGGCGAGAGAGTCGCCCGCGGAGCACTGCTCAAGATAAAGACGACACCTTCGGTCAGCGGTACGCCGGTAAGCATACTGGCAAACGGACTCAGGATCGAGGACGGCGGAGAATATGAGGTCTTTGCCAATACCGAGATCACCATCGTGTTCGGCGCCCAGAGCGGCATGCCCTATTATCTTGACGGGTCGGGCAGCAGGGTCTTCATCGGCTTTGCCTTCGACGTGGACGGCGACGGCGTGATATCCGGGAGCGAGTATATAGCGCCCTCTGGCAGCCGGATCGAGTACAGCGAGAACCTCAAGACCTTCGGTGATATCGGCGGCCATTGGGGCAGGGACAGCATCGGCTTTGTCAGCGAAAGAGAGATCTTCAACGGCACTGCAGCCGATCGCTTCAGCCCCGACGGAACAATGACCCGCGCGATGTTCGTCACCGTCCTTGGGCGGCTCTATGAGCGCAGCTATGGTCAGACAAAGGCCACCGATGTCCATATGTTCGACGACTGCAATTATGATGATTACTATGGCAGATACGTCGACTGGGCGGCCGAGAACGGTATCCTCCTCGGTTACGGTCAGGGTAAGTTCGGCCCGCATGATCCCATCACAAGGGAGCAGATGGCCAGCATCCTTTACCGCTTCGCACAGTTCCTCGGCGTACAGCCCGAGAAGCTGGACGAGAGCCTCGGCTATGCCGACAGCGGAAGCATTTCGGCATGGGCGCATGACGCGGCACTCTTCTGTCAGACGACAGGGCTTATCCGCGGCGTCGGCAATAATTCCTTCGCCCCGAAGAATACCGCCACACGTGCAGAGGTGGCCACCATCATAGAGCGCTTCATCGCCTATGTGATAGCATAATATAAAACCGCAAAATGCTCCCCGGCCTCATACAGAGGCCGGGGAGCATCTGTTTTCACCCCTTATGCCATGGGGCCTATGGGCCCGGAATGTCCCCGGGGAGAGCAGGGGGTCAGGGGTGAACAGGGCCCAATGGGTCCTCGCGGAGTGAGAGGCGAGCAGGGCATACAGGGCGAGAAAGGCGAGACGGGTGATACTGACCCGCAGGGCGAAAAGGGAGAACGCGGAGAGAAAGGCGAGCAAGGCATACCGGGCGAGAAGGGTGAGGGCGGCGAAACGCCGGTCATCACGGTGGCCGAGGATACGCCGGTGAGCTATAGGCTGCGCTTTGAAACCGGCAAACAGGAGGTGACTACGCCGAATCTGTATGGCCAGCCGATCGAATACCACGTCGATATTTCGGCGGTCAACAGCACCCTCGCCGTTCCCATCAGGGATCTTGTGCTGACATATCGGACAACGTCATCGACCGCCCTGCGCATCAGCGCCGCACCAAAGGATACCGCTGTGCCGGTCATGGCCGATATTCGCAGGACATCCGTTTATAACGGAGGGACCGTCGAGGCCCTGACCTTGAACGGAACGACGGTTTCTGGCCGCACGGTACTGGATGAGATCGTCTATACCCAGTCGCAGGAGACCCATAATATGAAAATACGCCAGCGGGATCCTGTCACAGGGAAGTGGTCGCTGTGTGAGATAAACTCTTTTATCTCTGCGGGCGGCGCACGCACGTCGGTCAGGGTACAGTGGCTTGAATATGACGTCACATACCAGACACCGACAACGTAAATGGTCATTATAAACCTTCCGGCGGGATCGTATTACCAAATAAGCCGCGGCAGTCTTGCTGCCGCGGCTTATTGATGCTGTATTCAGCTGTCTGTTTATATGTAACTCTTCAGCATGGCGGAGTAGCTTTCCGGATCGGCCGTCATTCGCCCGCAATGGGCATATCCGGGCCAGATCTTCAATTCCGCATGGGGGTATTTGATGGGAAGCAGTTTTTTGCATTGCTTCAGGTCGGAATCTTTTTCTCCGTATGCGAAAACACAGTGGCGCTGCATCCCCTCCGACAGATCCGGCAGCCGGACGTAAGCGCAGTTATGGATGATGCCGCGGATGCTCTCTTCGTTCATGACAATGAAGCGTTTTGCCATGGCCGGCCCGGCGATATTTCCGTAAATAGCGCTCATTTTTCTTTTGGAAAGCTCCGGATCCTTCACGGCTTTGCGATGCTTGGACAGAAAGACCCGTGTCAGCGCAAAGCAGAGCAGCGGGGCATGCTCATAAAAGCTGACGCCTTCAAAAAGATGTGATCGAAGGTCAGGTCCTCATACTTCAGCAGCTCAAACAGCACTACTCCTCCGAGCGAAGCGCCGAACCCCAGCTGCAAATTGGTGCAGCCCATTTTTATCAGGTGATCGTGGATTGCACGGGCTTCCTCTGCGGCGCTGTGATAGGTCTGGCCGGAGGGGCTTGACCATGGGCGGACAGATCGGGGATAAAGCAATGGATATCGTCGGCGCACAGACCCGATACGCACTGTTCGATACCCTCTGCCGATAAAAGCATCGGATGGATAAGCAGCGCCGTTTTGGCGGCGCCTTGGTTTCGTTCCAGCATTTTCAAGGGTCATTCCTCACTTTCCGTTTGTCCGAGCAGGAAACTTTCGGCATATCGGCAGAAGTCCTTCGGATGTATCATGACAAGCTCGGCGTGTGCCATACCCGGGAACTCATGCATCTGTATCTGCGGGAAATACCGGCTGATAAAGCGGATATTTCCCCGGCGGTCCCGCTTTTCATCGCTGCCGTACCAGTAAACGATCTCTGTGCCGATATCGGCGGGAGCTTCCGGCAGCTCATAATTATTGCCGGACCAGAAAATATTGCGGATGGACAGACCAAGCAAAAGCACCAATGGTGCCTAAGTACGAAAAAAGCCGCCGTTCTGCCCCATGTGAAAGGGGAGAACGGCGGCTTGGCACGGTTTTCTTTGTTTTTGTAGGCTTTGTGTTCGAGTCATTTGGAACGGGGAAAACGGCTGGATGCATCTTCAAAATGTCGCCTCTCGCGAGGTAAAACTGTTTTTCTGCGAAAAGCGGTTTTTAGCACTTTTGGCTGTGGAAAATGGTGATAAATATGTGAAAGCACCGCACTTTCGTGCGGTGCTTTCCGTGCTGCATCTTTCATCAACACATTCTGGTACGCCCGATGCGATTCGAACGCACGGCCTTCAGAGTCGGAGTCTGACGCTCTCTCCAGCTGAGCTACGGGCGCATATATGAAGTTGTGAAAAAACCAATGGGAATGTCAGAGCCCGCGAG
>CAKUAK010000133.1 GCA_934636325.1 uncultured Eubacteriales bacterium | reverse complement strand
GAAAGGGCCGCCCTGCTGGGCGGCCCTTTCTTTTGTATTTGTATGTTTATTATTCATTCTGGAAGTCGACGATAGCATTGCCGTTCTCGTCATACTTGACAGCGTCTTTATCGAGGATGATCTCGTTGATAGCGTCGAGATATTCCTTGATCGAGCCGTACTGGGGCTTATAGTTGGC
The DNA here is from genome assembly GCA_934636325.1 of uncultured Eubacteriales bacterium. GTDB lineage: Bacteria > Bacillota > Clostridia > Oscillospirales > Butyricicoccaceae > RGIG1902. The sequence goes on along the minus strand of CAKUAK010000133.1, from coordinate 5,884 downwards.
GATGATCTCCTTGGCAGCGGCGCCGTCGTTGGACAGGAGGGCGTCGGCGACAAAGAGCTGTGCCTTGGCCGAGTTTACGCACAGACGGTTGGGGTCTGTGATGTAATAGTCGATGCCGTGGCCTGTGCCGACAGCGCCCATTGCGTTGAACTGGACGCCGGGCATGACGCATGTGACATCGCCGAAGTCGGAGGAACCGGTGCTCCAGGCTTCGTAATCGAATACGACCCTGTCGGCGCCGACCAGATCGCAGCAGCACTGCTCGACCAGCTTCATGAAAGCGGGATCATGATATTCGGGGGAATAGCCGGGGCGGTCGCAGAGCTCGACGCCAGCTCCCATAGCCAGGGCGGCGCCGGTCAGAGCGCGGTTGATCTTCTTGTTCTCGCGCTTGATGGCCTCGATGGTGCGGCCGCGGACATAGCTCTCTATCTTCATCTCATCAGGGATGATGTTGACGGCGCAGTTGACGCCCATCATGATGGGGTGGAAGCGGATGGTGTCCTTCTCCTGGAAGGTCTCGCGCAGATCGTTGCAGGCCTGGAGACCCAGCATGGCGGCATACTGTGCGTTGACGCCGAGATGGGGGGCTCCGCCGGCGTGGGAGGATTTGCCCTTATATTTGATCGTCTTTGCCATACAGCCGTTGTTGCCCAGGCCGCATCTGAAGTCGAAGGCTTCGTCGGGGCCGGCAGCGCCGCCGTGGACCATCATGGCGATATCCACGCCGTCAAGATAGCCGCGGGCCATGAACTCGACCTTGCCGCCCATATAGCTGATGACGCCCTTCTGGCGCAGCTCTTCGCGGAAGGCCAGCTGGATCATTTCTTCGGCGGGGACGGCGATAAGGCGGATCTTGCCGCAAAGGCCGTCGAGAGCGCCGGGCTCTTTAAGTGCGGCGGCGATGCCCAGAAGGGCGGCCGACTGGCCGTGGTGGCCGCAGCAGTGGGTCATGCCGTTGACCGACTCGGGATGATTGGCGATGTCAAGGGCGTCGAGCTCGCCGAAGATGGCAAGTGTCGGGCCGGGCTTGCCGGTGTCGACATCGGTATAGAAGCCGGGGATATTGCCTGCCTGATTGAGGGTATATCCCAGGGCCTCGTATTTTTCTGTCAGATATCCGTTGGCTTCCCATTCGGTATAGCCTGTCTGGGGATGGGCCCAAAGCCATCTCTCGGCGTCGAGGATGAGCTGCTTATGGGTATCGACGTTCTTCACGATGAGCTGCTGCCTGTCTGTCATGTTGATCATCCTTTCGAATATTATTTATGCTTTTTATGCGTGAATGTGCTGTTTCAGCTTTTTACGCAATAATTATATCATCATGGGCCGTGGTGAGAAAGTGCAAATGATGTTAAAAAACAAAAATCAGAAGATTACACAGACAGATATGGGCAAAATGAACAAAACTCACCTGCGGGAATCGAGATAACTCTGAAGTATTATCGCCGCGGCAACGGCGTCGACCTGCGCCCGCTGGCGCCCGCGTTTTTTTCCGGCGTCACTCAATATCCTGTTGGCCGTGATCGAGCTGCCGCGTTCGTCGGCATAGTGGATGGGAAGGCCGGTCTTTTCGGCCATGAGCCGGCCGAAGGCGCGGGATTTTTCGGCCCTCGGCCCTTCGGTGCCGTCCATGTTGAGAGGGAGACCGAGGACGATCTCCTGCGCGCCCTCCTTTTGGATCATATCGCATATCTGATCGGCCAGCGCCTCGCGGTCGCGGCAGGTTATGGTCACGCTTCGCCCGGCGATGAAGCCGGTGATGTCGGAAAAGGCGACTCCGGTGCGGACATCGCCGAGATCTATGGCCATTATTTTCATATAGGCATACTCCTTTTTGAAAGTGAATATAATTATATACCGGAAGGATGTTTTTTTCAATCGCCGGAGCGGCATGACCCGCTTGACAGCGTTGTTAGCCTATGCTAATATCTGATTTGTAAGCCTAAGCTAACTTTTGGGAGGTATGGCATATGACACTGGACAAGCTGAAGATCGGCAGCCAGGATATCATAGAAACTGTCGGCGGAGAGGGCGCCCTGCGCCGCAGGCTGCTCGATATGGGGCTGACCCCGGGAACCAAGGTAATGATGAGAAAGAAAGCACCGATGGGCGATCCGATAGAAATAAAGCTAAGGGGATACGAGCTGACGCTGCGGCTTGAGGATGCCGAAAAGATCACATTGAAGGGGCAGAGCATATGAATATCACCTTTGCCCTGGCAGGCAACCAGAACTGCGGAAAGACGACCCTTTTCAACCAGCTGACCGGTTCGCGCCAGCATGTCGGCAATTTCCCCGGAGTTACCGTCGACCGCAAGGAGGGCGATATACTCGGGCACGACGGCGCCCATGTCGTCGACCTTCCGGGCATTTATTCCATATCGCCGTATACGGCCGAAGAGGTGGTCACAAGGGATTTCCTGCTGTCGCCCGAGCCGGCCGGGATAATAAATATCACCGACGCCACCAATATAGAGAGGAACCTTTATCTGACCCTCCAGCTGATAGAGCTCAACAAGCCGATGGTGCTGGCCCTCAATATGATGGACGAAATGACGGGCTCGGGCGGCAGCATCGACGTTGAAGAGATGAGCCGTCAGCTGGGCATCCCGGTCATCCCGATCGCGGCCATAAGCGGCGACGGGGTCCACGACCTTGTCGACAAAGCCATTGAGGTCGTGGAAAAGGACATCCGGCCCCAGAAGGTCGACTTCTGCACCGGACCTGTGCACCGTGCCCTTCATTCGGTGGCTCATATAATAGAGGATCATGCCCAGCGCCATAACGTCCCGGTGAGGTTTGCCGCGACAAAGCTGGTCGAGGGAGACGAGCCGATGGCAAAGCTGCTTGAGATACACCCGGCCGATATGGATGTCATAGGCCATATCGTCGAGGATATGGAGCAGACCCTCGGCACCGACCGCGAAGCGGCGCTGGCTGATATGAGATATACATTTATCGAGGGCGTATGCGAAAGTGTGGTCAAGCATCCCGGCGAGACCCGCGAGCAGCAGCGCTCGTGGAAGATAGATCAGGTACTTACCCACAGGATATACGGCATACCGATATTCCTCGGGATAATGATGACGGTATTCTGGCTGACCTTCGGCCTTGTCGGGCCGTTTTTGTCCGACGCCTTTCAGGTGCTGATCGACGGCGGAATAGGCCTCATTGACAGAGGCCTTACGGCGGCGGGGGTCAGCCCGTGGCTACATTCGCTGGTGGTCGACGGGGCCTGTGCGGGAATAGGCTCTGTGCTGTCCTTTCTGCCGACTATCGTCGTTCTGTTTCTGCTGCTGTCGATCCTTGAGGACAGCGGATATATGGCGAGGGTAGCCTTTGTCATGGACAGACTTTTGAGGACGATAGGTCTTTCGGGACGATCCTTTGTGCCGATGCTCATCGGCTTCGGATGTTCGGTGCCCGCCATAATGGCGACCCGCACCCTTCCGGGGGAGCGCGACCGGCGTATGACCATCATGCTGATCCCCTTTATGTCATGCTCGGCCAAGCTGCCGATATATTCTGTCATGTGTCAGGCCTTCTTCCCGCACAATACGGCGCTCGTCATGATGGGTCTTTATGTTACCGGCATATTGGTCGGCATACTTGTCGGCCTGATGCTCAAGGGCAGTCTCTTCCGCGGACGGCCCGCGCCCTTTGTGCTCGAACTTCCGGCCTATCGCATACCGTCGCCCAAAAGCTGTCTTTATCTGATGTGGGAAAAGGCGAAGGATTTCCTTGTAAAGGCCTTTACGATAATCTTCATGGCGTCGATAGTCATATGGCTGCTTCAGAATCTTGATTTCAGCTTTGCGATGGTCAGCGATCCCGAAAGAAGCATGCTGGTCGCGATAAGCAAGAGGATAGCGCCGGTATTCAGGCCGCTCGGCTTCGGCAAATGGCAGTGCGCCGCCGCCCTTATGACCGGTTTAGGCGCAAAGGAGGCTGTTGTCAGCACGCTGACCATGCTTCTCGGCGCGACGAAGAGCACCCTGCCGGTCCTTCTGGGCACGCTATTTACGACCAGACTTCAGGCCGTGTCATTCCTTGTCTTTACACTGCTCTATATGCCCTGTGTCGCCGCGATGGCGGCCGTCAAGCGAGAGCTGGGCGGGATAGGCAAGGCAGCCGGTATGATGGCATTGCAGACGGCGATAGCCTGGGCCTGCGCCTTTGTCGTATATTCCTTCGGGCTGGCGCTGGGGTTATAGTATGAAGCCGCAGGATATCGTCGTTCTTGCCGTGCTGGCGGCTTTGGTATATCTGGCTATCAAGGTCAGGAAAGGCCGCGGGGGCTGCTGTGGAAAATGCGGCGGATGTTCGGAGTGTCCGGGGCGATGCCGGCATGACGGGCATCATAAATCATGACCCTTGACATATCGCCGCGTATATATTAAAATAGCTGAGCCATCGGAGGTACAGTATGCCGGATAAGATGGGGAAAACCCCCTTCTTATCCGGCTTTTGATATACAGAGATATTGGAGGATGAAGATGAAAGAAAGATCGCTCACAGAAGGCAGGATAGCCCCGGCGCTGGTCAGATTTGCCGTGCCGTTTTTGCTGGCAAGTCTGCTGCAGTCGTTTTACGGCGCGGCCGACATGTTCATGGTCGGCAAGTTTTCGGGTTCGGCCGCCGTTTCGGCCGTATCGACAGGAAGTCAGATATTTACGACGATAACGAGTACCATTCTGGGCCTGTGCACCGGAGGAACGGTGCTGATAGCCCAAAAGGTAGGCGAAAAGAATGACGACGGCGCGGCAAAGGCCGTCGGGACGATGGCGGTCGCCTTTGCGGTCGCCGGTATAGTGTTCGTGCCGGTCATGCTGGCCCTTGCCGAACCGATGACAAAGGCGATGCAGGCCCCGGCCGAGGCCTTTGAGTTCACAAAGCAGTATGTCATGATATGCGCCTGCGGCGTTCCGTTCATACTCGGCTATAACGTGACGGCAGGTATATTCAGGGGCATGGGCGATTCGCGGACGCCGGTACTGTTCATATTCATAGCCTGCGTCATCAATATAGTCGGCGACTATATCCTCGTTGGGGTACTCGGCCTGGGCGCGGCCGGAGCCGCACTGGCGACGATATTTGCCCAGGGCATCAGCTTTATACTTTCGGTCATATACATGGTGAAGAGGGGGCTGTCGTTTCCCTTCAGCCGCAGGTATATCGCCATAGACAAGCCCTCGCTCAAATGGCTGCTCAGCGTCGGGACTCCGCTGGCATTCCAAAGCGCGTTTATAAGCATATCCTTCCTTTTGATAACGGCCATAATCAACGCCATGGGGCTGGTCGCATCGGCCGCCGTCGGCGTCACGGAAAAGCTGATATCCTTCTTCATGCTTCCGGCAAGCTCTTTCTCGGCGGCCACGGCAACGATGGTTGCGCAGAATATCGGCGCGCGCAAGCCGGAGAGAGCCATGAACTCGATGATATGCAGCATGGCGGTATCCTTTATCATCGGCACGGCGCTGACCGTCTATACCCAATTCAATGCCGAGAGCCTGACGGCCATATTCTCCAAGGACCCCGAGGTCATAAGGGCGGCGGCCCTTTATCTGCGTTCCTATTCACTCGACTGCATCGTCGTTAGCTTTGTGTTCAACCTTAATTCGTATTTCAGCGGCTGCGGACGCTCGATGGTGACGATGGCCCACAATGTCGCCGCCACATTCCTTGTCAGGGTCCCGTTTTCCTATTTTGTAAGCCGTATGGAGGGGGCGACCCTCTATCACATCGGACTTGCCGCTCCGCTGGCGTCGGTATTTTCGGTCGCAGTGTGCATCATATATTTCATATATCTGAAGAGGAACGGAACGCTCTACAGCATATAAAATGGACCCCCGGGAGCTTGCTCCCGGGGGTCGGCTTTTATG
>CAKUAK010000132.1 GCA_934636325.1 uncultured Eubacteriales bacterium | reverse complement strand
TATGGGCCGCACTGTCTTTCTTATTCGTTGTATATCTCGGCCCTTGAGCCGAGGGAAGAGAAGCTTCGCGGGCTGACCTTGAATATTGATTTGAAGGCGCGGAGAAAGGCGGAATAGTCGTCATATCCGCATTTTTCGGCGGCCTCCGACACCGAGGCTCCGCTGCCTATCAGAGAGGCGGCGTAGAGTATCCTGCGCCGCGTTATATACTGGTGGAGCGTATAGCCGCTCTGGGCCTTGAAGCGGCGCATCAGGTGATACCGGCTTATATAAAAGGCCGAGGACAGGGCGTCGACCGACAGGTCGCCCGAAAGGTTTCGGCCGATGTATTCCATAATGCTGCTGATCTTTGGATCGGGCGCGGGTGCGGGGGCGCTGTCGGAGCGCGAAAGGAATATCCGGCAGACATTTATCATAAAACAGATAAAAAGATGGTCGGCCATCTGCTTGGCCATGAACTGATCGGAAAGGCCGGCGCGGCGTATGGTGTCAAGCTGGCGCAGCAGTTCGAGCCGGGTGTTCAGGTCGGTGCGCCGTATGTATCCCTCGACCGATCCGGCGCGGTCAAAGCACAGCGACAACGGCTCTTCGCCCTGACTATTGCGCGATAGAAAGCCGGGGGTCGTCCAGATGACATATCGCTCGTATTGCTCGGATGGGGATATTTCCGGCTTGTGTATGCGCCCGTGGGGCACAAAGAGCATGTCGCCGGGATGGAGCTCATAGGGGGTGCCCTCGATGTAGTACGCAACTGTTCCCGAAAGGAGCAGCACCAGCTTGTCGAACTCGTGATAGTGATACTCGACCTGTTGGGCGCGGTTGTCCTTCAAATGGAATATGCGGAAATCCTCATTCAGATATCCGCGCTTTTTTCCCAGGATGTTTTCCATGCTTCCGCCTCCTGACAGAAAAATGATACATCATATCGCCGCCCCGTGCAAGCCGATAGATACCACATAGTCTTTTGGTTTTGATGTATAGAATAAGAGGGAGGCTGTCTGCCTCCCTCTTTTGTGATTTGTTGTTTGTGTGTTAAAGTTTGATCTTAGGAATAGAAAACGTGATTTCCAATGGTGGTAACATATTTGCGGTTGTTTTTGATCCAGTTGGAAGAGCTGACCTTCGGGTTGAAGAAATAAAGGCTGTCATCGGTGACCGAGTAACCCTCAAGGCACAGCTTTGCGGCGATGAGACATTCTTCGGTGGGCGCCTTGTTCAGGCTGCCGTTATAGGCCGTCGTGAACTGGACGCCGCAGCGGCGGTCATATATGACGCCCGAGATGGTGTCGGGGAATGACGCGTTATCGACGCGATTCATGATGACATTGCCGACGGCGATCTTGCCTTCGAGGGGCTGGTTGCCGCTTTCGGCGCGGATCAGCTTGGCAAGAAGGATATAATCGTCGTAATCATAAAAATCCTTGCCGCTGACGAGCTCTTTGCCGTTGTCAGCCAGCGTTGCCGTAAAGGACTCCTTGTCCCAGGCGACATCATAAGAATAGATAACGGCCAGCGCCCTGAGCGGAACGTAGAAGCAGCCGTCCTGTTCAAAGCATTTTGACGAAAGTGGAAGTATCCTGCCGTTCACATAATAATATATAGCGTCTTTAAAGAACTCCATATAATAATCATTGCATGATACCTTTACCTTGCTGCCGTCATAGCTGAAGGAAGCCTCGGGGCAATGGTAGGTGACAAAATCCCTTACCGATACATAGGTCACACTGTTTACGAACAGGCTGCGGATAGAAGCTCCGGCCGTCTGGGCGGCCTCCTGCTGCGGGGCAGCCGACGCTGTCGTTTCGTAAAGGAATCTCTTCATGGAGAAGAATCCCCTGATGGCTGTCTGCCAGTCATCTGCATCGCCGTTATCGGGGACGGCGTCCGCCTCGGCCGCCTGGCGGCCAGTATCATAGGCAGCGATCGCGGCTGCCTCGGTCTCTGCATTATTCTCGAATACGATCGTAGGCGACGGGGCAGATGCCTGAACAAAAGTCAGCGTTAAAGAACAAATCACAATAAAAGCTGTTAAGAAACGTAGCTTTTTCATGGACTCACACCCTTTCTCGGACATAGTACACGACGTGTTACCATTTTGCAACCGACGGTCGATATTATCATTCCCCAGAAAAACCCATAAAATGATGGGAAATAAGCACTATAATATGAAAAAATGAAGCCCTAAATATGTGCAGTTTTAACATGGCATTTGGGAATGTGAATATTTTGAAAACTTCGTTTTTGTAGGGTTTTCACAAAAAATATTGCGAATTATTCTCAAAAATGCCAGAAAGCATAAGAATGACGAATATTTTGTGTTGCATTGGGGTAGTGAAATGTGTATAATAACATTATTCTAAGATCGACCAGCCGAAGGCCGAAGGGCTTCCTTCGACGGCGAAAGGGCGGTGCGTGGCCCGGACGCCGGAGCTGTGGTGGGCTTTTGAGAAAGAAGAGCAGAGGCGCGAGGCGGGAAGGTCGGATGTGCTGTTTGCCAAAGGCGAACAGCGCTTATTTTGCCAAGAAGGTTTTGAAAGAATATCTTTCCGGCAAAGTATCATCTTGCATCCGGCAAGGGATGCAATGAAAATCTCAAGGAGGAAACATGTGGAAATTTATCGCTAAGCGACTCTTGTCAATGATCCCTGTTCTTCTGGGTGTTACCCTCATCATCTACCTGATCATGAGCATGGCCCCCGGCGACCCCGCCAAGGTTATCCTTGGTGAACAGGCAACACCCGAGCAGATCGCCGAACTGAGGGAGCAGATGGGACTTAACGATCCCGTTCTCGTTCAGTACGCAAGATACATACTTAATCTCTGCAAGGGCTCTATGGGTACATCCTATAACTCCGGTATCGAATGTAGCATCGAGATCATGGCCAGGTTCCCCAACACACTGAGACTGGCTGCCGTTGCTGTTACGCTTTCGGTCATCCTGGCTTTGCCTCTCGGCGTTCTGGCTGCTGTTAAGCAGAACTCCGTATTCGACGGCGTCAGCATGATCATCGCCCTGATCGGTATCTCGATGCCTGTTTTCTGGCTCGGCATGCTGCTCATCCTCTTCTTCTCCCTGAAGCTGAGCTGGTTCCCCTCTTCCGGTTCCGAAGGTCTGAAGAGCCTTGTCCTGCCGGGTGTCACCCTTGGATTCCAGCACATGGCTTCCATCGCCCGTGTTACACGTTCGTCGATGCTCGAAGTTATCCGTGCCGACTACATCAGAACAGCTCGCGCCAAGGGCGTTTCTGAAAACAAGGTCATCACACGTCACGCACTTAAGAATGCACTTATCCCCACGATTACCGTTATTGGTCTTCAGATCGGCGGTATGCTCGGCGGCTCTGTTATGACAGAGAGCGTCTTCGCATGGCCCGGAATTGGCCGTCTTATGGTCCAGTCGATCAACAAACGCGATATCCCCATGGTTCTGGGTTGCGTTATGATGTTCTCGGTCAGCTTCTCAATCGTTAACCTCATCGTTGACGTTCTGTACGGCTTCGTCGATCCGAGAATCAAGTCGCAGTACAAATAATCGGGAGGTGCCTAAAAGATGAGTGACAACAAGAAAGTCAATGCTTCTGAAGTTTCAGCAAAATATAAGAAAAAAAGCCAGATGGCTGACATCCTTAAGCGTCTTTCGCGCAATAAGACAGCTATGATAGGCGCCGTCGTCGTTATCATCCTTCTGCTCATGGCTATTTTCGCCGATGTGCTCCATGATTACGACACACAGGTCATCAAGCAGGACATCATGTCCAGGCTTCAGCCTCCTTCGTCCGAGCATTGGTTCGGCACCGATGAGATGGGGCGTGACATTTTCTCCAGGGTCTGCTATGGTGCGAAGTATTCTCTTCTGATCAGCTTCGTTGCTGCTACATTCTCGCTGGCCGTCGGCCTCGTGCTTGGTGCTTTGGCCGGTTATTACGGCGGCTGGATCGATATGATCATCATGAGACTTATGGACGTTCTGCTTGCTATCCCCGGCACACTGCTGGCCATCGCCATCGTCGCCTCGCTGGGTTCGAGTATCCCTAACCTGATCATCGCTCTGTCGGTTTCAGGTATTCCCGGATTCTCACGTATCGTCCGCTCTTCCGTTCTTACCGTTAAGGACTCCGAGTATGTTGAGGCTGCCAAAGCTATCGGCGCCACCGACTCGACGATCATATTCAAGCATGTTCTGCCTAACGGAATGGCTCCTCTTATCGTTCAGTCGACACTGAGGGTCGCCTCGGTCATCCTGACCACAGCCGGCCTCAGCTTCCTGGGTCTGGGCGTTCCTGCTCCTCATCCTGAATGGGGCGCTATGCTGTCCAACGCCAGGTCGTACATAAGAGATTACAGCTACATGGCACTGTTCCCGGGTCTTGCGATCATGACCACCATCCTCTGCCTCAACCTGCTGGGCGATGGTCTCCGCGACGCACTTGACCCCAGACTGAAATAAGGGGGCGCAACTTAGATGAGCGACAATAAAAAATATTCTGTAGAGATAAATGATCTGGTCGTCGAGTTCAGAACAGACGACGGCGTCGTTAAGGCTCTTAACGGCATGGATCTTAAAATCGAAGAAGGTCAGACCCTTGGTCTGGTCGGCGAGACCGGCGCCGGCAAAACAACAACAGGCCTTGCGATACTCAGGCTGATCCCCAGCCCTCCGGGAGTTATCGTAGGCGGCAGCATCAAGCTGAACGGCGAGAGCATTTTTGAAAAGTCCGAAGCCGAGATGCAGGAGCTTCGCGGTAAGGCCGTTTCGATGATATTCCAGGATCCCATGACCTCCCTCAACCCGGTTATGACGGTTGAGGAGCAGATCGCTGAAGTTATCGAGCTGCACGAAGATGTCAACCATGCCGGCGCTATCCAAAAGGCAAAGGAAATGCTCGAGCTGGTCGGTATCCCCGGCGAGCGTGGACCTGAGTATCCTCACCAGTTCTCCGGCGGCATGAAGCAGCGTGTCGTTATCGCTATCGCCCTGGCCTGCAGCCCCTCGCTGCTGATCGCCGACGAGCCTACGACCGCTCTTGACGTTACAATTCAGGCTCAGGTTCTTGAAATGATGAAGGACCTGAAGGAAAAGTACAACACATCCATGCTGATGATCACCCACGACCTTGGTATCGTTGCTGAAATCTGCGATACGGTTTCGGTTATCTACGGCGGCAGAGTTGTTGAGCACGGCACACTCGAGGACGTCTTTAACAACACAAGGCATCCTTACACAGAGGGCCTCTTCCGTTCGCTGCCTAACCTGGATGACAGGTCTTCCAAGCTGAAGCCCATCAAGGGCCTTATGCCTGATCCCACAAACCTTCCCGAAGGCTGCACATTCTATCCCAGGTGCGATTACGCCATGGAGATATGCAAGACGGTCAAGCCCAAGAAGGTTTTCAGGAACGACGAGCATTATGTTGAATGCCATCTCTATGACGAGAACAGCGTAAAAGATGGGGGGAAAATTGGTAAATGAGCGAAGTATTACTGGACGTTAAAGGCTTAAAGAAGTATTTCCCCACTAAGAGGGGCCTGCTTCACGCCGTTGATGATGTTACTTTTACAATCGATAAGGGTAAGACGCTGGGCGTCGTCGGCGAATCCGGATGTGGTAAGTCGACAACCGGCCGTACCATCCTTAGACTTCTCGAGCCCACCGGCGGTTCGGTCCTCTTCGAAGGCGAAGATGTCGCAAAGCTCAATTCCGCAGAGCTGCGCCATAAGCGCAAAGAGATGCAGATCATCTTCCAGGATCCGTTCTCCTCGCTGAACCCCAGAAAGACGGTCAGCCAGACGATTGCTGAGCCTCTTCAGCTCCATCACATCATTGATGACAAGCAGAAGAGACTTGAAAAGGTTCTTGAGATCATGGAGACGGTTGGTCTTGCCGAAAGGTATGTCAATACATATCCTCACGAGCTCGACGGCGGCCGCCGTCAGCGTATCGGTATCGCCCGTGCCCTGGCTCTTGACCCCAAGTTCATCGTATGTGACGAGCCTGTTTCGGCTCTGGACGTTTCCATTCAGGCTCAGATCCTGAACCTGATGAATGAGATCCAGGAAGAGCGCGGCCTGACATACATGTTCATCACACATGACCTGTCGGTCGTTAACCACTTCTCCGATGATATCGCAGTTATGTATCTGGGTAAATTGATCGAAAAGGCTCCTTCCGAGGTCCTCTTCAGCAATCCTGTTCACCCCTATACACAGGCTCTGCTTTCCGCTATTCCTATTCCTAAGCTGGGTGCAAAGAAAGAGCGCATACTGCTGAAGGGCGAGATCACATCCCCGATCAACCCCCAGCCTGTTTGCCGTTTTGCCAACAGGTGTGCTTATGCAACAGACAGGTGTCGTTCGGAAGAACCTCAGCTGAGGGAGATCGAGACAGGACATTTTGTTTCCTGCTTCCTTACAGAGTAATTTCCACAGTTTTCCTTGCCGCCGCGGGCTTATGCCTGCGGCGGCATATTTTATGTCAATCGGAATAGCATATATGGAAATGGCAACATTGAACGTAAAAATGCCATCGGATGCCGTACCGGTCAGATGACCGGAAGGGATGCCGGATGCGCTTTGCGGATATTGAGCTGCTGGAGTTCAAGGCACGGCTCACAAGGCGGCTTGGACAGAAAAGTCAAGGGTAAAAAACATCTCGAGATCTAAAAAAGCTCCTTCCATTATCGCCGGGAACACCCGGCAAAGGGAGGAGCTTTTCATTTTAGACATGGATCATAGAGACCGTACACGATAACAGGATTAAATCAAACTATCGTTGTTTTGGCCCGGCGCTTGAAGCGCAGCGACCAGATCTGGGCAGTTATTTTATAAGCAGCTCGGCGATCTGGACGGCATTGCCCGCCGCACCCTTGCGGATCTGATCGCCGCAGCACCAGAGGCAAAGGCCGTTGTCATTTGTCAGATCACGGCGGATGCGTCCGACATATACAAGATCCTGGTCGCTGGTGTCAAGAGGCATGGGATATACGAGGGATGCCGGATCGTCGCACAGTCTGAGACCCGATGCACCGGAGATGGCTTCGGCCGCCTCGAGGGGGCTTACAGGCTTTTCGGTCACGACGGTGATCGAGATAGAGTGAGAGCGGACGACCGGGACACGGACGCATGTGCAGGATACGCGAAGGTCAGGGGCATGAAGGATCTTGCGTCCCTCGTTCTGCATCTTCATCTCTTCAGAGGTATAGCCGTTTTCGTTAAATCCGCCTATCTGCGGGATGAGATTTTCGGCGATCTGATAAGGAAAGACCTTTGTTTCGATCTTTCCGCCGGTTGCTATTGCGTGAAGCTGGGCTTCAAGCTCGGCCATGCCGCCGACGCCTGCACCCGATACGGCCTGATATGTCGAAGCGACTATCGTCTTTATGGGGGAAATTGCCGCGATGGGATAGAGGGCCATGAGGGCGATTATCGTCGAGCAGTTGGGGTTGGCTATGATCCCGCTGTGTCTGAAGGCGTCGCCGGGGTTGATCTCGGGGACGACAAGGGGGACGTCGGGATCGAGGCGGAAGGCGCTGGAATTATCGATGTATACCGCGCCCGAGGCCTTTATAGCCGGGGCGAAATGCCTGGAGATATCGTTTTCGGCCGCGCCGAGGACAATGTCGACGCCGTCGAACGCGCTGTCACAGGCCTCGGTAACAGCTATCGTCTGGCCCTTGAAATCGTATGTACGCCCCACGCTGCGGCTGCTGGCCAGAAGAGAGAGCTTATTTATCGGAAAATCACGCTCGGCAAGGATCTTCATCATCTCCTGACCGACGGCGCCGGTGGCGCCGAGGATGGCTACATTGTATTTTTTCATTGGAAGGACTCCTTTTCAGAAATATATTAGAAAAGCGGCAGGGCCGCCGACAGACAGACTTCGAATAATGCACGGCGTTTACAGCGGAGTGGTTTTGCTGTATAATCCAAAATATACTATAACCCAAGATGGAGGTCAACCGATCATGACAGACCGCCTTAATTCGGCGCTGGGAAATATCCGGAAAAGCAGCATACGCGAGTTCACGCGCATCGCAAAACAGGTCGAGGGCTGTATGTTCCTCACCCTCGGCGAGCCCGATTTCAATACACCCGACTGTGTCAAGGAGAAGGCCAAGGAGGCCCTCGACAATAACCTGACCCATTATCCCGAGAACAACGGCCAGCTTTATCTGCGTCAGGCCATTGCGGATTTCGAGCGGCGGAAAAACGGGCTCGATTATACGCCCGACGAGGTCGTCGTTACCATCGGCGCCACCGAGGCGCTTTTCACGTCCCTTTTCGGCATAATAGATCCGGGCGACGAGGTCATAGTCCCCATTCCGGCCTATGTGCTCTACGAGCAGGTCATAAATCTCTGCCGCGGCAGCTTTGTTCCCCTCGAGACCGGTGATACGGCCTTCCAGATCACAAGAGAGCGCCTTGAGGCCGCCATCACGCCAAAGACAAAGGCCATCATACTGACCTCGCCCAACAACCCCACAGGGTGCATATACACAAAGGAGACCCTTGATGTTATCGCCGATGTGCTGCGGGACAAGAAGATATTTGTCATCTGCGACGATGTTTACAGCCAGCTTGTATATACCGATGAATACTGTAGCTTTTCATCATACCGCGAGTTCCGCGACAGGCTTATCGTCATCCAGAGCTTTGCAAAGCCTTATGCCATGACCGGGTGGCGCGTCGGATATTTCATGGCCGACCTGCCTGTCAAGCAGAAGCTGGAGACCATCCACCAGTATATGGTGGTGTCGGCGGCTTCGTTCGTTCAGCCGGCCTGCGTCGAGGCGCTGGAATACGATCCTTCGCCGATGATCGGAATATACCGCAAGCGCCGCGATTATGTTTATGACAGGGTAAAGGCCATGGGGCTTCCCGTCAATAAGCCGGAGGGCGCCTTTTATATCTTCCCCGACATATCAGAGTTCGGGATGGATTCGGTCGCCTTTGCGACAAGGCTGGCATATGAAGGAAAGCTGGCCGTCACGCCGGGCGCGGGCTTCGGGGCCGATAACTGTGTCAGGATATCTTACAGCTACAGTGACCAGGAGTTGAAGGAGGGCATGGATAGGCTCGAAGGCTTCGTAAATGCCCTCAGGGCGGCAAAATAGCCGTCAGGGCATCATTGCAAGACTGGCAAAGAGCTTCGCGCCGGAGGCCAGTATTTCCTCGTCAAAATCAAAGGTGTCGGAATGGAGCGGGCAGTCGCGTCCCGTGCCCAGCAGAAAGAAAAGGCTGGGGCGGCAGAGGCCGTAATAGGAAAAGTCCTCGGCTATCATAAAGGGCTCGGGCAGGAGTGCAGGCATGTCATCGCCGAGAAAGCGTGAGACGGCATCGTAGAGCGCAGGGTCGTTGACTACCGGGGGATAACCCTCGCTGAGCTCTATATCGAAGCGGCAGCCGCTCTGACCGGCGATCTCGCCCGCGATATCTTCGAGCCGGGATCTCATGCGGCCGAAGGTCTCGAGGCTGAAGGCCCGCATGCTGCCTTCGAGCAGGGTCTCGGCGCTTACGGCGTTGCGCACGCTGCCGCTGGTCATATGGCCGAACTTGAGGAGACGGCGCTCTTCGGGCGGAAACTCCGAATCGACCATCTTATATGCATCCAGCAGGAAGTGCGCGGCGGCCTCGAGAGCGTCGCGGCCCTCCTCTGCCCGGGCGATGTGGGAGCTTTTCCCCGAAATGCGGACATTTATCTCGCTGCTTTTGGCAAGCATGCCTCCGGGCCGGGTCGAGAGTCGGCCGGCCGGAAGAGAGGGCCAGAGATGCATCCCAAAGACGGCTTTGACGTTATATTTATCAAAAACACCGCTTTCACAGATGTATTTAGCGCCGCCTGTCGTTTCTTCGGCGGGCTGGAAGATCAGAAGGATGTTGTGGGGCATATCGCGCGATGAGTCGATGATATTTGCCAGCTCGAGCAGCGCGGCCATATGGCCGTCGTGGCCGCAGGCATGCATACAGCCCTCATGGCTCGATGCAAATGGCAGGCCGGTGCGCTCGGTTATCGGCAGGGCGTCCATATCGCTCCTGAAGGCCAGGGCATCGGAACGTCCGAAGTCGAAAAAGGCGCAGACCGCGCTTTTGATCGGCGAAAAAACATGGCATTTAAGACCCGAAAGGACCTCTGTGACATAGGCCTGCGTTTGGGGCAGATCGCTGTCGAGCTCAGGTATTTTATGCAGATCGCGCCTGTACCGGCGCATGAGTTCGATAGATATATCCGGCATGGATCCCACTCCTTTCAAAGGGTAAGCTATGGCTATATAATAGCATATACGGCGGCGGCGTGATAGTGCCCCAAGTGCGGAAAAACCAAAATGAACTTGCAAAAAGTGCTCTTTTTCTTTTATACAATGCCCTGTAGGGCTGATAAATCCTGAAAAATATTGCATTTTGTTGTGCGTCATGGTATGATACCGGCGACGAGGAAAAGAGCGTCGGGGATGCATATCATGCAAAAAGTGCCGTTTGCGCGGATAGTGCGCATGGCGTGGCCCGGCGCGATAACATATCCCGCGGGGAAATAAATGCCGGGGCGGCAGTACAGGAGCGGAGCACAATGGGCGTTGTTCATAAATATGGCGGCACGAGCGTCGCCACCATAGAGAAAATACAGGCGGTCGCCGAAAGGGTGGCCGAGGTCAGGCGGTCGGGCGAGGATATCGCCGTTGTGGCAAGCGCCATGGGCAAGACGACTGACAAGCTGATCCAGATGGCATATTCGCTCAATGACGCGCCCAGCAGGCGAGAGCTCGATTCGCTGCTCTCTACCGGCGAGCAGACGACGGTCACGCTGCTTGCAATGGCGCTTGAGGCGCTGGGCGTCCCGGCGGTGTCATTTACCGGATTTCAGGCCGGGATAAAGACCGATTCCAGCCATTCGCACGCGACGATAATGGAGATCGACAGCCGCCGCATAGAGAAGGCCATAGCCGACGGCAAGGTCCCGGTCATCGCCGGATTCCAGGGCATCGACCCCGAGGGCGACATCGCCACGCTGGGCCGCGGCGGGTCGGACACAACGGCCGTTGCCGTGGCGGCAAAGCTGGGCTGGGACTGTGAGATATACACCGACGTCGACGGCGTCTATACCGTCGACCCCAGAAGATGTCCCGACGCAAGGAAGCTCGACGTCATCACGGCCGACGAGATGATAGAGCTCTCGGCCATGGGCGCGGGGGTCCTTGAGACAAAAAGCGTCGAGATAGCCAAAAGATACGGCGTCAAGCTCTATCTCGGCCGTTCGCTGGAAAAGGATAAGTCCAAGGGCACATATGTCGTCAGCCGCCCCTTCAACGGCAGCGTCGTCACCGGCATGGGCATAATGGACGACTGCGCCATGATACAGGCCAGGTGCCCCTTCGGCGACGGCTCTGTCGGCCGGGTGTTCGGCCATCTCTCGGAGCTCGATATCGACGCCGACATGGTCTATCAGCAGCTGCTTGACGAGGGGGACGTCATCCTGTCTTTCGGCTGCAAGGGAGAGGATGCCACGAGGCTGGAGCATGCCCTTGAGGACGACCCCGAGCAGTATGGCTTTGCCATAAAGCACAGGCTGGCAAGGATATCGCTGGTCGGCGTCGGGCTTGGCGTCAGAAGCGGCGTTGCCGAAAAGATGATAGGTCTGCTTTTTGAGAATAATATAGAGCATTACCAGATATCGACGTCAGAGATCACTGTCTCGGCGGTCATCGACCAGAATGATCTTCAGCGGGCCTGCGGCCTGCTGGCCGCGGCATTTGATCTCTGTGAGAAACAGGAGGGTGACAGATGAAACTTACAGGTTCGATAGTTGCGCTTATAACCCCGTTCGACAATGCGGGAAAGGTCAACTTCGATAAGCTGGGCGAGCTTATCGAATGGCATATCGAAAACGGCACCGACGGCATACTGGTCCTCGGCACGACGGGCGAGGCCGTCACCATGAGCCACGATGAAAATGTCGCCGTTGTCAAATACGCCGTCGAAAGGGTGGCCGGAAGGGTTCTGGTCATCGCGGGAAGCGGCTCCAACAGCACATCGGCCATGCTTGAAAAGAGCCTTGAGTACCAGGGCCTGGGCGTCGACGCCCTGCTGCTCATTTCTCCCTACTATAACAAGGCAAATCCCGAGGGCATGTACCGTCACTTCAAGACGGTGGCCGACGGGGTCAGCATACCCTGCATACTTTACAACGTGCCGGGACGCACCGGCTGCGCCATACCCGAATCGGTCGTCGCGCGGCTGAGCACCCATCCCAACATCATGGGCATAAAAGAGGCCTCGGGCGATATCGGCTATGCCGCCAAGGTGGCGAGATATGTCACCGATGATTTTGCACTTTACAGCGGCAACGACGATCAGGTCCTGCCGATACTGGCGCTTGGCGGAAGCGGCGTCATCTCTGTCTTTGCCAATGTCAAGCCGAAGGAGACCCACGATATGGTAGAGTCCTTCCTCTCCGGCAATATGGAATACGCAAGAAAGATACAGCTCGGCTATCTGTCGCTGATAAACGCCCTCTTCATGGAGGTCAACCCGATCCCCGTAAAGGCGGCGATGAATCTTATGGGCATGAATGTCGGAGAATACCGTCTGCCTCTTTATCCCATGAGCGACGATAACTGCCGACGTCTTGCCGGGATCATGAAGGAGTGCGGACTGAGATGAAGGCAATGATCATCGGCTACGGCCGCATGGGGAAAATGATAGAAGAATCGGCAAAGGCCGCCGGGATGGAGATCGGGGCGATCATCGACGTCGATAACCTTCAGGAGCTGGAGACCATAGACGACCGCTTTGACGTCGTCTTTGACTTTTCCTCTCCGTCGGCGCTGCATACCGTCGCCGGATTCATAAAGCGCACAGGCTCGCCCTATGTCTGCGGTTGCACGGGACACAACAGCCGTCAGAAGGAGCTCATATGCTCGCTGGGCGAATATGCGCCGGTCATACACGCGGCCAATTATTCTCTCGGCGTCGCCGTTATGAAGAAGGCGCTGGAGCTGATCACGCCGGTGCTGCGCGACAGCTTTGATATCGAGATACTTGAGACACACCACAACAAAAAGGTCGACGCCCCCTCCGGCACGGCATATCTGCTGGCCGATGCCATCGACCCCGAAGGGGAGATGGAGAGGGTATACGACCGCCATGCCATAACCGGCGCGAGGAGTAAAAACGAGATCGGCATGTCCTCGCGCCGCGGCGGAAATATGGCCGGAGAGCATGTCGTATCCTTCTTCGGCGAGGACGAGGTCATAGAGATCACCCACCGCGCCGTGTCGCGCCGCATCTTTGCCAACGGCGCCGTCAAGGCGGCCCAGGCGCTCAGCACACGTCCCGTGGGATTTTATACCATCGAAGAGCTTTTATTCTAAACAGGAAAGGCGGATATGCAAATGAATGCCCAGGAGATCATAAATTATATCGCAACATCGGAAAAAAAGACCCCCGTTAAGCTCTATGTCAAGGAAAAAGAGCCTGTATGCTATGGCAGCGCAAAGGTATTCGGCAGCGGCGACAAGATCGTTTTCGGCGACTGGAAGGAGCTCAAGCCCATCCTCGAAGCCAACAGCGGCAAGATCGAGGATATCGTCATAGAGAACGACTGCCGCAATTCGGCCATACCCATGCTGGATAAAAAGGATATCAACGCCAGGATCGAGCCGGGTGCGGTCATCCGCGAGCAGGTCGAGATCGGCGACAACGCTGTCATCATGATGGGCGCCGTCATCAATATCGGCGCTGTCATCGGCGAGGGCACGATGATAGATATGGGCGCTATTCTCGGCGGCAGAGCTACCGTCGGCAAGCATTGCCATATCGGCGCGGGCGCGGTTCTGGCCGGCGTCATCGAGCCTGCCAGCGCTGTTCCGGTCGTTGTGGAGGATAATGTCCTTGTCGGCGCAAACGCCGTTGTTATCGAGGGCTGCCGCATCGGCAAAAACTCTGTCGTCGCCGCCGGCTCTGTCGTTCTGAGCGACGTTCCCGAGAATGTCGTTGTCGGAGGCATACCGGCGCGCATCCTCAAGCAGAAGGACGAAAAGACGGTCGGAAAGACCGAGCTTATCGACGCCCTGCGTTCACTTTAAGCCGCAGTACATCCGCCCCGCGGAGGATTACAGCCTCCGCGGGGTTTTTAAAATTTTTTGAAAAAGGGTATTGACAAGCGGCGAAAGATGTGCTTTAATATGCTCACAAGTTAACACGAAAGACGTTGACAGAGAAAGTAAGCGCATTTCGAAAATCACAGCGAGCCGGGGGCGGTGCAAGCCCGGTATGAGTAGAGGCGACCGAAAATCACTCTTGAGTTGCAGCCCGAACTTTAAAAAAGTAGGCGCTGACGGTTTTCCTCCGTTATAGGGGACGCATTTGTTGGAATGTCGTAACAGGTGGTTGTGAATTGCTTTTCAGCGTTCATCCTTTTACGGATGAACGCTTTTTTGTTTTTCATCCTGAGACATTCCCGGAATGTAATTTAATTTGAGGTGAAGAACAATGAAAAGAATGACAGTCAAGCTTATGGCCCTTATGCTGGCCGCCGGAACGGCCTTTGCGGCAATGACAGGATGCGGAAGCGTCAACGCCGTTGATGAACCCAAGGCCGACAATCAGCAGCAGGAAGAACAGCATCCCGAGACAAAGGACACCCTTGTCGTCGCCATGGAGAGCGAGCCCCCCACACTGCACCCTTTCGATCATACTTCTGTCACAGCCGGTTATATGAACACGCTGACCTACAACTCGCTGTTTAAACTGGACCCCGAGTCCCTTCAGCCTGTGCCCGATCTCTGTGAGAGCTATGAGCAGCTCGACGAGACCACATGGCAGTTCAAAATATTCGAAAATGTCTATTTCCACGACGGCAGCCATATGACGGCTGAGGACGTCAAGGCTTCGATGGAATATGCAAGAAACTATCCGACGACCAAGCAGTATTCTAGCTTCTGGAGCGACGTCACGGTCGTCGATGATTATACTGTCCGGGTCACAACAAACGGTTCCTACGCCCTGACACTCTTCGATATGTCGAGCAATAAGATAGTCCCTAAGGCCCTTATAGATTCCGAGAACGATTTCAGCGCCAATCCGGTCGGAAGCGGCCCGTATAAGTTTATAAACTGGACGCTGGGCGACAGGCTCGAGTTCGAGGCCAATGATAATTACTTTGACGCCGACCACCAGCCCTCCATAAAGTATATGACATGGAGGATCATCCCCGAGGGTTCTTCCCGCACGATAGCCCTTGAAGCCGGAGAGGTCGACTTCGTCGTAGAGGTCGAGACGACCGATCTTGAGCGCCTGAGAGAGTCCGATGCCGTCGACGTCACGACGGTCACCGGAACAAGAATGAACTATTTTACCATGAACAATGAGGTCTATCCCTTCAACAACGCCGACTTCCGCAAGGCTGTCAACTGCGCTATCGACAGGGAAGCTGTACTGACGGTCGCACTCAACGGCGAGGGTCTTGTGGCACAGTCGGTCTGCCCCAGCGTTTTCCCCGGCACATCCAATGATAACGTTGAGGGCTACGATCCCGAAAAGGCTAAAGCCTATCTCGAGGCATCGGGCGTAGACACGACGGCGCTGACCTTCAGCTGCATAGTTTCCAACGATACATCCCGCCGCGCCGCTGAGGTTGTCCAGGCATATCTCTCCGATGTCGGCATAGAGATGACGATAGAGAGCCTCGACTATGCCGCATGGCTGAGTGACGTCATGAGCGGCAACTGCATGACAGCTATTACTGGTTATACGGCTGCCAGCCTTGCGAGATATCTTACCGGCACATTCCACACATCGGCCCTTGACGCTGCCAATCAGGCGCGCTTCAGCGACGCCCATGTTGATGAGTTGATCGACAAGGTCCTGACCCTGACCGACGAAGATGAGGCCAACGCCGTATACCAGGAGGTCACAGCCTATCTCAACTCCTGCACACCCTATGTTCCTCTTTACGAGTCGATCGTCACAAGGGCGTATAACGCCAAGCTCCAGGGCGTTGTCGTCGGAGCTTCCGGCACAGTAAGGTTCGAGGATGTCGCTTGGGCCGAGTAAGATCCCAAAGAAAATTATAAAAAGCTCTTGACAAACTCAAAGAGCTGTGCTTAAATAATAACCAAATTGAACAGCAAAGACGTTGACGGAGATTAGTAGGCAGCTTTGAACATCCCAGAGAGTCGGCATATGGTGAGAGCCGATATAAGTAAAAGCCCGAATGTCACTCCCGAGTCGCGGGCTGAAAGACCAAGGTCGAGTAGGCATCGACGTTTTCTCCACGTTACAGGAGACGCATTTGTTGGAATGTCGTAACGGGTGGTCGTGAATGCTTTTTCCAGAGCCTTCATCCTATTACGGATGAAGGCTCTTTTTGTTGTTTTTCATGTCCCTCATAAAAACTCATTTCCGGCGCAAATGTTTGATCTTGCTGTTTGACCCGAAAACTTTTTATGAGGTGACAAAAATGAAAAAGAAGCTCAACGGTCTTATCTGCCTGATCCTGGCATGCGTTATCACTGCCATCTGCTTTACCGGCTGCGCCAGCGCGTCGGCCGACAGCGGCGAAAAAAAGGATGCCCTGGCGGCCGAAGAAACCGCCGATAATAAGCGCGACGATTTGATAATCGCCATCGAAAGCGAGCCGCCCACCCTGCATCCCTTCGACCATAAGGCCGTTACAGCCGGGTATATGAACGCGCTGACATATAACTGCCTCTTCAAGCTGGCTCTCGATACCCTCGAACCGATCCCCGATCTCTGCGAGAGCTATGAGCAGGAGACCGAAACAAAATGGATATTCCATCTGCGTCAGGGCGTCATGTTCCATGACGGCAGCATCATGACGGCCGAGGATGTCAAGGCGTCGATGGAATATGCAAGGACCTTCACGACGACGGCCGATTACACATCCTTCTGGACCGATATCGAGATCATCGACCAAAACACGATAGCCGTCGACACCGGCACACCATATGCGCTGACACTCAATAATCTGGCCAGCATAAAGATAGTCCCCAAGGCGCTTATCGACAGCGGGAATGACTTCAACCAGAACCCCATCGGAAGCGGCCCGTATGTTTTTGAAAGCTATACCCTCGGCGACAAGCTGGAGTTCAAAGCCTTTGATGATTATTTCGACACCGAAAATATGCCGAAGATAAAGCATCTTACATGGCGCATAATCCCCGAGGGCACATCCCGCACGATAGCCCTTGAGGCAGGCGAGATAGATATGATAATCGAGCCCGATGCCAACGATATCGCGCGAATGGAAGAAAACGAGAAAATATCGGTCATAAAGGAAGGCGGAACAAGGGTCAACTTCCTTACGGTCAATACCGAAAAGGCGCCCTTCGATAATATTTATGTCCGCAAGGCCATAAACGCCGCCATAGATAAAGAGGCCGTTATAGCTGTTGCACTCAATGGTGAGGGCAAGGTGGCTCTTTCGGAAACTCCAATGGTTTTTGAGGGTGCATCGGACAAGGGATGCGACGGTTATGATCCCCAGCTGGCAAAGTCCTATATGGAGCAGTCGGGCCTCGACGGACAGACGATAGCCTTCACCTGTTATGTTTTTAATGACACCGCCCGCCGCGCGGCCGAGGTCATTCAGGCCAGCCTTCTTGAGCTCAATATGGAAATGTCGATCGAGTCGCTCGATTACGCGACATACCTGACCCAGGTTTTCGCAGGTGACTACGAAATGGCCGTTTCGGGCTTCACGGCCGGCACGATGTATAATTACCTCTATGGAATATTCCACTCCGAGTCGATAAACGCTGCAAATATGGCAAGGGTAAATGATCCTTATATCGACAGCATGATCGACCTCGGCAAAACACAGACAGATATCAATGACAGGAGCGCCACCTTTGAGGCTCTGACCGATTATATCAACGGCCAGTCGATATACATCCCCCTTTATCAGAGCACTGTTATCCGTGCGATGGACAGCCGCCTCGGCGGCTTCAAGGTCAGCGCGGCCGGAGGCATGAGATTTGAAGAGGTTTACTGGGGAGAATAAAAACTTTTAAAAAAGTTCTTGACAATAGAAATAAAACGTGATTTAATAGGAAACGAAGTTAATAACAAAAACATTGACGGAGAAAGTAAGTGCCTTTGAACTTCTCAGCGAGCCGGGGACGGTGTGAGCCCGGAAACAGTAAAAGTGTGCTGAAACTCACTCTCGAGTTGCGGCCCGAACAAAGTAGGCGTCGTCGGTTTTCCCCCGTTACAGGGAACGCATTTGTTGGAATGTCGTAACGGGTGGTTGTGAATCGCGGTATAAAGCGCTTTCATCCTTTTACGGATGGAAGCGCTTTTTGTATTTCATCCTCACAAGGGTCCTGGCATTATCATCAAATGCAAAGCATGTGGCTTCCAGGATATTTTATGAGGTGAGAAAGATGAAAAGATCATTCAGCAGCAGTATCGGGAAAAAGTTTGCATGTTTTGCCGCTCTTCTTATATCGGCCGCAGTCGTATTTACCGGCTGCGCATCGGCAGTGGCAAAAGAAGAGGCAAAGGGTGCAGCAGAGGACAAAACGCAGGAAGCGGAGCAGACGGTAAGGGACTCGATCACCATAGCTATGGAGAGCGAGCCGCCCACGCTGCATCCCTTCGACCATTCGTCGGTTACAGCGGGATATATGAACGCGCTGACATACAACTGTCTGTTTATCATTGACGCCGATACCCTTGAACCGGTCTCGAGCCTGTGTGAAAGCTATGAGAATATAAGCGATACCGAATGGCTCTTTAAAATATACGATAATATAAACTTCCATGACGGCAGTCATATGACTGCCGAGGATGTCAAGGCGTCGATGGAATATGCACGCACCTATCCGACGACCAAAAATTATACTTCCTTCTGGACAGACGTGGAGGTCGTTGACGAATATACCATAAAGGTTACTACCGACGGGCCTTACGCCCTGACGCTGTCTGATATGGCCAGCATAAAGATCGTTCCCAAAGCACTTATCGACAGCGGGAACGATTTCAATCAAAACCCTATCGGAAGCGGCCCATACAGGTTTGTTCAGTGGAAGCTGGGTGACTGCATAACATTTGTAAAAAATGATGATTATTTTGATAAGGGTCATCAGCCCACGATAACCGATATGACATGGCGGATAATCCCCGAGGGCTCGTCGCGCACGATCGCGCTTGAGGCGGGGGAGATCGACGTCATCATAGAGACAGAAGCCAATGATATCGCAAGGCTGGAGGAAGATCCTGACGTCACCGTTTATAATGTCGATGGCACAAGATTGAATGTTTTGGCCATGAATAATGAGGTCTATCCTTTTAACAATGTCGATTTTCGCCGTGCCGTGAACGCCGCGATCGACCGCGATGCCGTTATTGCCGTTGCATGCAATGGCATGGGGACAAAGGCCGTCGCCCAGACTCCGTCCGTCTTTGAGGGATGCACGGAAGCCGGAGCGCAGGACTATGATATCGAAAAGGCCAAAGAGTATCTGGAAAGGTCGGGCGTTGATGCCGATGGGCTGGTTTTTTCCTGCATCGTCGCCAATGACGCGGCCCGACGCACAGCCGAGGTCATCCAGGCCGGCCTCCAGGAGATCGGAATCACGATGGAGATAGAGAATATGGACTATGCCACACAGCTGTCGGCCATTATGTCCGGCGATTACCAGACGTCGATCAGCGGGTATACTTCGAGCAATATGTGCGCATTTCTTAGGGGCTTCTTCCATTCAAATGCCATCAACGCCGCCGATATTGGCCGCGTAAATGATGATGAGCTCGACAGCCTGATCGACCTGTCTGAAGGTCAGATCGACCGAGACGATAGGATCGCCACCTATGAAAAGGCGACCGAGCGCCTTAACGAGCTGTCGCCCCACCTGCCCCTTTATCAGTCGGTGGTGACGCGTGCGGCCAGCAGCCGCCTCGGCGGCTTCAAGGTCAGCGCGGCCGGGGGCATGAGATTCGAGGATGTCTATTGGATGGAATAGCATACCTTATATAATATAGTGCAGTTCAAACAAGGCAGACCTTTCCGGGTCTGCCTTGTTTGATATATAAACAGTTGCACAAAGCCGCATATATATAGTATAATATAGGACGTATAATATAATTCAGGGAGATGGTAAATCTTTATGGACAGTAGCGGTAGTATGATCTACCTGTTATTGGTTTTGCTTGGGTTGGGCGGCGCCTATTTTGCGGCTGCCGAAACGGCCTATGCATCTATGAACAAGATACGCATACGCAATTATGCCGATAACGGCATGGCAAAGGCAAAAAAAGCGCTTAAAATATCAAATGATTTCGACAGCGCCCTTATCACCATGCTGATCGGCACCAATGTCACCCACATCGCCTTTGCGTCGATAACGACAATGATAGCGACAAGGCTTTGGGGCCCGCAGTCGGTCCCGGCGATGACGGTGGCGGCGACGGTGTTCGTTTTCCTGTTCATCGAAATGCTTCCGAAAAGCTACGCCGGTGAAAACAGCGAAAAGCTGGCGCTGGCCTTTTCCGGGTCGATGAGCCTTCTGATGAAGCTGCTCCGGCCGGTGTCCTTCTTCTTCAGGTCGATAAGCAATCTGGTTTCGCGGCTGTTCGGGGCCGAAGAGACACCGACGGTCACAGAGGAAGAGCTTCACGACATCATAGACACGATGGAGGAAGAGGGCGGCTTCGAGGGCGACAAGAGCGATCTTGTCCAGTCGGCGCTGGATTTCGGAGATACAACTGTCCAGGATGTTTTCACACCGAGGGTCGATATGGTGGCGCTTGATATAGATAGCACGCCGGATGAGATCATGGATGTGATAAAGACACATAAATATTCAAGAATACCCGTATACCGCGACAGTATAGATGATATCATCGGTATACTTCAAACGAGAAAATATCTTAAAGCATATCTGATGCAGGGCAGCGTTTCTCTGCCGGAAATGCTTTCTCCGGTGCATTTTGTGCACAAAAAGACCAATATTCACGAGCTCCTTGATGAAATGAGCAAGGAAAAGACCCATATGTGCGTCATAACCGACGATTACGGCGGGACGATGGGCATCGTCACCGTCGAGGATATCCTTGAAGAGCTGGTCGGTGAGATCTGGGACGAGGACGACGACGTCGTCGAGGATATCGTCCAAAAGGGTCACGATCTTTACGAGATATCGGGCGATATGCTGGCCGAGGACGCCTTTGACGCCATGGATATGGAATGTGACGAGGACGAGCTGGAGCACAGGACGATGGGCGCATGGGCGCTTGAGGTCCTCGACGCCATCCCATCGGTGGGTGACAGCTTTGAAAAGGATGGGCTTCGCGTCACGATAAAACAGGTCAAGAGCAACCGAATCACAAAGCTGACGGCCGAGGTCCTCGACCGGGCCTGGCGCACGAGAGAGAACGAAAAATAAGACCTTATTTCATCAATAATATAAACAGGAGTTGGTAAAACATCATGGACAGTAGCAGCTGGCCATATATAGCTATTTTGATCCTTATCGCCCTCTCGGCATTCTTTTCGGGCTCTGAGATAGCCTTTGCCTCGGCAAACAAAATGAGGCTCAAGAAAAACGCCGCGGAAAACGGCGGCAGGGACAAAACGGCGTTTGAAATTTCAGAAGATTACGACAGCGCCCTTTCGGCCATACTTATAGGCAATAACCTTGTTAATATAGCGGCATCGTCGGTGGCGACGGTCATCGCCCTTTCGATATTCGGCGAAAACAGCTCCAAGGGCCCGGCCATCGCCACGGTCGTCATGACCGTGCTGATACTTATCTTCGGCGAGATAGTGCCCAAGATCGTCGCAAAAAAGAACTGCGACAGCTTTGCCGTTGCCGTCGCCGTGCCGGTCAAGCTGGTAATGATGGTATTCAAGCCGGTCAATGCCGTCGTGCTGTGGGTGATAGCCCGCTTCGAGAAGCTCTGGGGCACAAAGGAGGACGCGCCCAGCGTGACCGAGGAAGAGCTGGCGTCGATCATAGAGATAATCGAGGGCGAGGGCGTCATCGACGAGGAGCAGAGCGAGCTTTTGCAGTCGGCGCTGGAGTTTTCCGACATAACGGCCCAGGAGATACTTACACCGAGGGTCGACGTCACGGCCATTGATATCGACGACGATATCGAGAATATTAAAAAGCTGGTCTTTGAATCGTCCTATTCAAGGATACCGGTGTACCGCGATACGATAGATAATATTATCGGCGTGCTTTTTATCGACCATATGTTCAAAAAGATGGCCGATCAGCCCGATATGGACAGCATAGAGGATCTGCTCATGCCGCCATGCTTCATCCATAAGACCATGAAGCTGCCGGCCCTTATGTCAGAGCTCAAGAAGAGAAAGACACATCTGGCCATCGTTGTCGATGAATACGGCGGGACAATGGGCATAGTCACGATGGAGGACGCCATAGAGCAGCTGGTCGGCGATATATGGGACGAGACCGACGAGGTGGTAAGCGATATCACCCAGACCGGCGACGATTCATATATCATCAGCGGTGACATGTCGATATACGATTTCCTCGAATATTTCGATATCAGTGACCACCGCTTCGATACCGAGTATGTCACGGTCGGCGGCTGGGCCATCGAGATGCTTGACGGTTACCCCCAGAAGGGCGACAGCTTTGATTACAAAAACCTTCATATAGTCATTGAAGAGGTCGATGACCTCAGGATAATAAAGCTCTCTGTGACCGTCCTGCCCAAGCAGGAGGAGAGCGAAGAGGAAGAATAAAACATGGCCCCGTGCTTCGGCATCGAAGCACGGGGTATTTTTATGTCTGGCCGGGTATGAAAAAAGCATTTTAAGAGGCAGGGGAGGGAGGTCAATGGCGGGGGCTTATGGTAATATGCGGATTCCGTCAAGGCTTTTTAACCGGGGGTCTTGATAGGAAAAGCGTGAACAGATATGAATTATCCCCCGGCAGATATTGCCGGGGGATAACTTATAGTTATTTATTCTGGAGAATACTACAAAAAGTTATCGGAAATTACTTTTTGCGCAGGGCCTTTGTGCCGTCCATAAGCACCATATTGAGATACTGTTCCTCGTAATGCTTCTGCCAGATGTCGCTGCGGTTGGAGTTGGCTTCCGACGCCATCTTGCGGTATTCGTGGATATCGAAGTCATTGGCGCTGTCGTTATACATCATGACATAGATGCCGATGTTGGAGCAGTGGTCGGCGATCTTTTCAAGGTTGTGGATGATATCAAGGAAGGGGATGCCGTTCTTGACGGTGCAGCTGCCGTTCTGGAGCCTGAGGATATGCTTGCTTTTAAGGGTCTCCTTTAGGGCATCGATGACCTCTTCAAGGGCCTCGATCTGCTGGGTCATCGTGCTGTCGGAACGCTCGAAGGCCTCGATGGTAAGAGAGATGATCTCTTCGGCGGAATTGGCCATGATGCCGATCTCGCATATCGCGTCGTCGGAGAATACGATATCCGATTCGGTGATGTCGTTATACTGCTCGTAAAGATTTTCGGCATAGTCGCCGATCTGCTCGAACTCGCCGACGGCATGCATGATCTCGGTATAGGCACGCTTGTTGGCCTCTGAAAGATCGCTGTCCTTTATGCCGAGAAGATAGGTGTTGACCCTGGCCTCGCAGGTGTCTATAAACTCTTCGTTGCTTTCGAACTTCTTGCCGTCGACCTCTTCGTGGTCAACGATGCCCTTGATGACCATGCGGACATTTTCAAGGGCCAGCATGCCCATATCGCGGATGACGGTATGACACTGCTCCAGCGCGACGGCGGGGGTGGCATAGAAACGGGTGTCGAGAAGGGCCAGCAGCTTTTCCTCGGGCTCTTCGACATTCGATTTGACCGTCCTTTCGGCCAGCGCCACCATTTGATCACGGAAGGGAAGAAGGACCAGCGTTACCGTGATATTGAACAGGGTGTGGAAATTGGCTATGCCTGACTTGGTTACGGCGTCATGCCAGAAGTTGAAGCCGACGATGGCGTTGAGCCCGTATATCGCCGTGATAAAGAGGATAGAGCCGATAAGGTTGAAATAGAAATGGATCATGGCGGCGCGCTTGGCGTTCTTGTTGCCGCCCAGAGAGGAAACGATGGAGGTGCAGCATGTGCCGATGTTCTGGCCCATGATTATGGGCAGAGCCGCCGCATAGGATACGGCGCCCGTGGCCGCCGCGGCCTGAAGTATGCCTATCGACGCGGCCGAGCTGTGGAGTATGGCCGTTATGACGGCGCCGACGATTATTCCGAGCACGGGGTTTTTGAGGACCGTGAAGGCCTGACGGAAGGCGGGAAGGTCATTTAAGACCGATACGGCGCTCTCCATTGTCGACATGCCGACGAAGAGAAGGCCGACGCCGATCAGTATCTCGCATACTGTGCGCAGCTTTTTCTTGTGGGAGAAGGTCATCGTTATGGCGCCCAGGGCCAGAAGAATATAGCAGAGGACAGAGGGCTTGAGGATGGCCATTATGCTTCCGGCAGACGAGCCGGAATCGAGGCTGAGGATCTGTGCCGTGATGGTCGTGCCGATGTTGGCGCCCATGATGATGCCAACGGCCTGTTTGAGGGTCATTATGCCGGCATTGACAAAGCCGACGACCATAACAGTGGTGCCTGTTGAGCTCTGGATGATGGCCGTGACCAGCGCGCCGGCGGCGACCGATTTGAAGATATTGCCCGTCATGGCTTCAAGAGCTTTCTGCAGCTTTTCTCCCGCCATCTTTTCGAGGGCTGAGCTCATGGTCGACATTCCGAAGAAGAATATACCAAGGCCGCCGAAAAACCTGATGGCAAGAGTGATGTAATCAAAGATATCCAAGCGTTTCACCTCATGTAGTTGCCCCGACTGTCGGTGGCAGGTTTGATTATGGACGCACTCATACATTTTTAATTATATAGAACAAGCACGCAGAAAGTCAATAGAAAGTAAATAATGGGTAAAGAATATCCCGGCACGGCGGGCGGCGGTTGAAAGACGGCTCGATTTCTGTTATTATTATCGGGTAAAGCAGGCGTGAAAGCCTGCTGTTTGATAGGAGAGATGAAAAATGATCCTTGGTAAACCCCTGATCTGTGTTACATGTACTTCTGACGCCCTGGCCACCTTCGGCGACGGCGCCGGCGATAAAAACGTAAAAAGCCTCGGCCAGCGCAAGATAGTTTCGCCCTCGGCTTATCCCCGCGCCATAGAGAAGGCCGGCGGAGTGCCCCTTCTGGCCAGCGAATGCTGTGTCGAAGAGATGGCCGAGCTGTGCGACGGACTGCTGTTGACCGGCGGCGAGGATATCAACCCCGCGCTGCTGGGCGAAGAAAAGCTCAACGACAGCGTTAGATGGGACGATATAAGGGACGAGTACGAGCTCAAGCTCTTCAAGGCCTTTGCCGAAAAGGGCAAGCCGATATTCGGCATATGCCGCGGCTTCCAGGTCATAAACGTCGCTCTCGGCGGCGGGCTCTATCAGGATCTTGTAGAGCAGATGGGTGTCGTACATATGAATATCGACATAAGGCATAACGTCACGACCGCCGAGGGTAGCCTGCTGAACCGCCTTTTCGGCGAAAAGTTCAGGGTCAACAGCACCCATCACCAGGCTGTGCGTGAGCTGGGCGAGGGCCTTGTCCCGACGGCGTGGTCGGTCGAGGGCATCTGCGAAGCCTTCGAGCACGAGTCGCGCCCCATCTTCGGCACACAGTTCCACCCGGAGCGCCTGACAAACCTGCTCTGGGACGACAGAACACCCGATTTTGCGCCGATATTCAGCCATTTTATCGAGCTTTGCTCTAAATAAGAACTGCCGAAGCGCCGTGGGGCTCCGCCGGGGCGCTTTATAAAGAACAAAGGAGTGGATCATGAAAAAAAGAATAATGGCATATCTTTCGGCCGCCCTTGTCTGGGCGATGCTGGCTGCGGTCCTGTCGGGCTGTACGCTGCTCAAGTTCGACGATCCGGCCGACGTCAAGAAGGATCAGGAGGTGCAGGTGACGCCCGATACAAAGGCCGAGCCCATTGATCCGGCGTCCATTCTTGACAGCGAAAAGCTGACCATGGATGAGCAGCTGACCGACGCTTCGGGCAAGGTCATCGCCGTGTATAAGGCGGCGCTGCCCTATTTCAGCAACGAGGCCGGCGACGCGGCTGTCGACAGTATAAACCAGTATTACGAAGAAGAGTTCAGCCAACTTAAGGACGATAAGGACCGCTTTTTCGGCATAGTCGGCGAAAAGCCCGCAGAAAGCGGAGAGCCGCGCAGCAGCATAATATCCTATGAGCTTCTCGACGCGCCGCAGGGGTATGTTTCGGTCCTGCGCTGCTATGAGGGCCTCGACACCCTCGGGGCGCAGCAGGAGAATTATTTCTGCGAGGTGTTCAGCGCTTCGACCGGCTGGAAGCTGCGCTTTTCCGATATATTCGGAGAAAACAGGGATAAGGCCATGACCTGCCTGCGCGAAGAGATCGAGCAATGGTGCTTTGAAAACGATTATGATGCCAAATGGCTTTATAACGCCGACGACGCCACGATAAGCGATAATTTTGCCTTTGACGGCAGCACGGCCTATATCGGCATACCGGCCTATACGGCGCCGGGGGGAGAGACCCTTATCAAGATCCCCTTTGACCAGTTTGCACAGTATGTAAAATGATCTGTCGTATGGCAGAGATCTTTATATCTTTATAAAGGAGAAGAGAAAAATGACAATGACGGAACGCTTTCTGAAATATGTTGCGGTCGGGACCAACTCCAACCCCGCGTCAAAGACCATCCCCAGCTCGCCCGAGCAGAAGGTCCTTGGCGCTATCATAGTCGAGGACATGAAGGAGATGGGCATAAAGGACGCCTTCATGGATGATTACGGATATGTATACGGTACGGTCGAGGGCAGCTGCAGCGCCCCGACGGTCGGTTTTATCGCACATATGGATACGGTCATCGACATGCCCTGCGAGAATATCAAGCCACGCATGGTCGAATATAAGGGCGGCGAGGTCGTCCTCAACGAGGAAAAGGGCATCAGCTTCACACCGGAAAAAGAGCATCTCGGCCATACCCTTATCGTCACCGACGGCACGACCCTTCTGGGTGGCGACGACAAGGCCGGCATCGTCGAGATCCTTGAGATGGCAAAATATTACCTTGAGCATCCCGAGGTAAAGCACGGCACGATCAAGATCGGCTTTACGCCCGACGAAGAGATCGGCCGCGGCGCCGATAAGTTCGACGTAAAGGGCTTCGGCGCCGATGTCGGCTTCACGGTTGACGGCGGCAGCCCGGCCTGCATCTCTTATGAGAACTTCAATGCCTGCGCGGCCCATGTCAGGATCAACGGCACAAATACCCATCCCGGCGGGGCAAAGAACGCAATGGTCAACTCTATGTGGATAGCCATGGAGTTCCATTCGATGCTGCCCTGCAACGAGGCGCCGCAGTTCACAGAGGGCTATGAGGGCTTCAGCCATCTTAACGGCATCCACGGCAATGTCGAGCGCACCGATATGGAATATATCATCCGCGATCACGACAAGGCCCTCTTCCAGTCGAAGAAGGCAAGGTTCGAGAAGATCGCCGCCTATCTTAACGAGAAGTACGGCGAGGGCACGGTCGAACTCACACTGACCGATTCCTATTACAACATGAAAGAGCCGGTCATGGAGCATCCCGAGATAATCGAGATCGCCAATGCCGCCATCACAGATGCCGGTTATACCCCCTATGCTTCGGCGGCCAGGGGAGGCACCGACGGCGCAAGGCTCTCTTATATGGGCCTGCCCTGCCCCAACCTGGGAACAGGCGGAGCAAACGCCCACAGCAGATACGAATATGTATCGCTTCAGGAGATGGACGGCGTCTGCCAGATCCTCAAGAATATCGTAGACAGATATTCGAAGATAGAGAAATAGCCTTTGAACAGGATATGAA
>CAKUAK010000131.1 GCA_934636325.1 uncultured Eubacteriales bacterium | reverse complement strand
GGAGGAATTGACATGAAAAAAAGGATGCTGGGCCTTCTGCTTGCCCTCTGCATGGTCCTGACCCTCATGCCGGTATCGGCCCTGGCCGATGATATCGATACGGCAGAGCAGGCCTCGCAGACCGGCGGTATCGCGGCCTACGCCGCCGGAGAGCACACAGACCACTGTATCTGCGGCAAGGAGCATGAGAATATCGGCGATCACACCGCCTCGAAAACCGTGACCTATACCGCGTGGGAATCGAATGACAGCCTTCCCGACGGCGGGACCTACTATCTGACCCAGGACGTCAAGCTGGAAAGCGGAAACAATGGAAGCAACATCACGCAGGACACGACCATCTGCCTTAACGGCCACAGTATAACAACATCCTATGCATTCAACTGTATTACCGTCAAGGGCGCAAAGCTGATCCTGACCGACTGCAATAAAAACCCGGGATACATTTCCACAACCACGGCCACAACTGCCGTCCACAGCGGCCTCTATCTCGCAAGTGACTATAACTATACCACCCCCGGCATTGCCGAGCTTTATAATATCTCTGTAAAGGATTGCAGCAGCCACGGAATTTATCTCAGCTTCTACGCCTGGAAAGCCAATTCCCCCAATGTGCTCCGCATGTACAACGCCAATGTCACAGGCAATAAAGACTCCGGCATATACAGATACACATACGATGATTACAAAACCGATGTCTATATATACGGCGGTTCGCTCTCATATAATGGCAACAACGGAATTCGTCTTTCAAAATACGATACCCTCACTATGACCGGCACAACGGTAAAAAGGAACGAGAATCAGGGTATAGCCTTTTATGATACACAGAAGAACGCGGTAATCAAGGACTGCGACATCTCCGACAATTACGGCGGCATACATGCAGCGATGGATGCAAAGGCCACACTGACCATCGGCGGGACCTCAAAGATCCGCGATAATTCCCGCGGCAACTATGGCGGAATATACCTTTCGTCGGGAAATCTCGTCCTTCAGGGTGATACAGAGATCACCGTCAATAAAAGCGGCAGTTCCAGTAACGGACAGGGCGCCGGAATATACTTCGACAGATCCGACAGCCACCCCACCTTGACCATCAAGGACAACGTAAAGATAACCGGAAACAAGGACAGCAACAAAAAGGAATCCAATATTGCCGTTTACGGCACACCCAGCGACCCGGTGGTGACCATCCCCACGGACAACACCTTCAAGGGCAAGATCGGCTTCCATCTGGAAAGCGACTTCCCAACGGTCGATAACCCGGTCAACATTGTAAAGGGCGATTACCTCTCCAACTTCACCCACGAGGGCGACACCACAAAATACCTGCTGGCCTATGACCAGACAAGCGGTAATGTCCAGCTCCAGGCTGCCCCCTATGCGCAGGAGCCGACAGTAAGGTCGGGCATGACATACACCGGCGAGACCCAGACCGGCGTCTTTGCCGGCGCGGGCTGGACGGTCGTCAGCGGCGATACCGAAGCCACCGACGCCGGGGACTATACGGTCACCATCAAGCCCCGCACCGGCCTGACATGGAGCGACGGCACAGAGGTCGCAAAGACCTATAACTGGTCGATCAGGAGGGCCGACCCGGCACGCAAGTTCTTCACCATCACACCTCCCGACGCCCGGACCCCCTATGACGGCAATATAAAGTCGGTCAACGTCGCACTCAATTCCCCCTATACCGGCTGCGGCGACATCACGGTCGAGTATAAGTACAGCACCACCGATTTTGGAAGCCAAGAGGCCGTAAGCGCCTCCGACGTGAAAAATGTGGGCTATTATTCCTATGCGATAGATATCGCGGGCGGCAAAAACTTTAACTCCGGCAAGCTCGAGGGCGGCATCTTCCAGATCACAAAGGCCGGCCAGAGCGCACTCAACATCACATCGAAGAATACTCTGCCCTATGGCCAGAGCATGACCCTCACGGCCGAGGGCGGCACGACACAAAACGCCATCGTATGGCAGCTGGTCAATGAAAACGGCTCTGCCATCGAAAGCAGCGAGTTTGCCTCCCTCGAAAACGGCGTCCTGACGGCCCTCAAGTCGGGCACGGTCCATGTAAAGGCAACAATGCCCGGCGACGGAAATAATTACAATGACGTCTCGGCCACGATGACGATAACCATCACCAAGGGTTGGGTCACCATCAAGGCCGACGATAAGACGGCATACATCGGCGATACGGCCCTTCCCGAAAACAGCTATACGGTCAACGGCCTTGCCGAGGGCGACAGCCTTACCGGCGATGTTGAATACAAGTATTACGTCATGGAGGGCGATGTCAAGACAGAGGTCGCACCCGAGAATATTGACCTGACCAAGGCCGGTGAATACATCATTGAGGTCAGCGGCCTTACGGTCGATACCGATAAGTATGACATCAGCTTTGCCCCCGGCAAGCTGTCGATCGTTACCAAGCCCAGCACCCCGAGCAGCGGTTCTTCCGACAGCGGCTACAAGATCACACTTCCCTCTTCGGTCAGCGGCGGCAGCGTGAAGTCCAATGTCACGATGGCCGAAAAGGGCGATACAGTCACCATCACGGCAACACCGGCCACCGGCTATGTCATCGACAAGCTGACGGTCACAGACAAGAGCGGCAGCGAGCTTGAGCTGACCGACAAGGGCAATGGTCGCTATTCCTTCACAATGCCGGGCAGCAAGGTAACTGTTGATGTCACCTTCAAGGCCGAGGCACAGCAGAACCCCGAAAAGACCGGCTTTGACGATGTCAGCGACAGCGACTGGTATTCCGAAGCTGTTGACTATGCTTACGAGAAGGGCCTCATGTCTGGCGTCGGCAACAACCTCTTTGCCCCCAAGGCCGACACAACACGCGGCATGCTGATGACTGTACTTGCGCGTTACGCAGGTCAGGACACAACAGGCGGCTCGATCTGGTACGAGAAGGGCATGAATTGGGCCAAGGCCAACGGTGTTTCCGACGGCACTAACCCGACAGCCTCGATCACCCGCGAACAGCTGGTAACGATGCTCTGGCGCTACGCCGGAGAGGCCGACAGCACAGTCTCACTCGACGGCTTCAATGACGCTTCCACCGTCAGCGGCTATGCCGTAACGGCAATGCGCTGGGCGGTCGAGAACGGCATCATCAACGGCGCAAACGGCAGCCTCAACCCGAAGGACAATGCCTCCCGTGCCGAAGTCGCGGCCATCCTCATGCGCTTCTGCGAAATGGGCAAGTAATTAAAACCCAATAACACCACTTCATCCCCGGGCGGATATCCGCTCGGGGATATTTTCATATTGACATCGGCGCTATGCGGATATATAATTACCAACGATAATTAACTTTGGTAATCAAAGGAGGCCTATATACATGACTGTCGAAACGATAAAGGCCATGCTCGACGCCTGCTATCAGGCCAAGCGCATACGCGACCTTATGCCCGACCTGCCCGAGGGTGTCATGCCCTCTTTCATCCAGTATCTCGACACCATAGATACGCTGGAGCGCCGTGGCGTCAGGGTCAGGATATCCGATATAAGCGACGCCCTCGACCTGCCCCGCCCCGGCGTCACGCGGACGGTCAAGGATATGACGGCAAAGGGCTTTCTTGAAAAGGCGTCGTCGGCCGACGACGGCCGTGTCACATATATCTCGATAACCGAGGCCGGGCGGCAGCTATCCCAGAGATACGACAAGGAATATTTCGCCCGGCTCGCGCCCATGCTGGCCGATATACCCGACGCCGACGCCGAATGTGCCGTCCGCACGATAAAAACGATACACCGGATAATGTCCGAGAGGAGGATCACCCTTGAATAACGATAAGACCGATTTCACGCAGGGCAGCATACTCAAAAAGCTCTGCCTTTTCATGCTTCCGATACTGGGCGCGCTGGTACTTCAGGCGGCCTACGGCGCCGTCGACCTGTTGGTCGTCGGCCGCTTCGGCTCTACCTCCGGCCTGTCGGGCGTATCGACCGGCAGCCAGCTGCTCAGTCTCGTCACCTTCGTCGTGACCCAGCTGGCCATGGGCGTCACCGTCCTGATCGCCCGGTATCTTGGCGAAAAGAAGCCCGAGCGCATCGGCGCCGTCATCGGCGGCGCGGCCGTCGTATTCTCGATAATGTCGGTCGCACTTCTGGTCATGCTGGTCGGCTTCGCCCGCCCGATAGCCGTCCTCATGCAGGCCCCGCAGGAGGCCCTCT
The DNA here is from genome assembly GCA_934636325.1 of uncultured Eubacteriales bacterium. Classification (GTDB taxonomy): domain Bacteria; phylum Bacillota; class Clostridia; order Oscillospirales; family Butyricicoccaceae; genus RGIG1902. The sequence goes on along the minus strand of CAKUAK010000131.1, from coordinate 3,713 downwards.
CGCAGACGGTGTCCTATATCCGCATCTGCGGCTGCGGCATATTCTTCATCGTCGCCTATAACCTCCTGTCAGCCATATTCAGGGGGCTGGGCGACAGCCGCTCGCCGCTGCTCTTCGTCCTCGTCGCCTGCATCGTCAACATCGCCGGCGACCTCCTGCTGGTGGCCGGTCTTGGAATGGACGCCGCCGGCGCGGCCCTGGCCACCGTCCTGGCCCAGGGGGGCAGCGTTGCCTTCGCCCTCGTCATCCTGACCAAAAAGGATCTTCCGTTTTCGGTCAAAAAGACCGACATACGCTTCAACCCCCAGTGCCGCCGCTTCCTCTCGATCGGCCTGCCGCTGGCCCTTCAGGAGTTCCTCACCCAGCTTTCCTTCCTTGCCCTCTGCGCCTTTGTCAACCGCCTCGGCCTCGCGGCCTCTTCGGGCTATGGCGTCGCCAGCAAGATCGTCAACTTCGCCATGCTGATACCCAGCTCGCTCATGCAGTCGATGGCCTCCTTTGTCGCCCAGAATGTCGGCGCGGGCAACCAGAAGCGTGCCAGAAAGACCATGCTGACCGGCATCGGCGTCGGCCTTGCCTTCGGAATTGCCGTCTTTACCTTCATAATGCTCCGCGGCGACCTGCTGGCCGGGATATTCTCGACCGATCCCGATGTCGTCGAGAAGGGCTTCGAGTATCTTAAAGGCTTCGCGCCCGAGACCATCCTTACGGCCGTGCTCTTCAGCATGATCGGCTATTTCAACGGCAACAACAAGACGGTCTGGGTCATGACCCAGGGCCTTATACAGACCCTCTGCGTCCGCCTGCCGGTGGCCTATTTCATGAGCAGCCGCCCCGACGCCGGCCTGACCATGATCGGCCTTGCCGCGCCGATATCGACCCTCGCCGGCGTCATCCTCAACACCGGCTTCTATATCCATATGAATAAAACCTCCGCCTCCCTGCCCGACGGGCAGAGGGCGTGAGTAAAGGTTTAAGTTAAATAAAGAGAAACACCCATGTATGCCTCAAGGATGCATGGGTGTTTTATATTGCGAGCAAAGATGATCGAGTCTTGTCTTGATAGCCACAAGTAAAAATGATAAAGTTATGTTGTATACAGATATAAATGCAGAGGTGCAGAGAAATGTTTGGTGCTATGATCGGAGACATCGCGGGAAGTCCCTATAAAATAAAAAAGTATAATGTACACACCAAAGATTTTCAATTTCTTACAGAATACTCCTACTATACAGAAGCTACAGTCATGACGGTCGCGGTTGCCGCAGCCATTATGTCGGCCGGGAACAAATATGATGAAAACGAACTGGAAAATGCACTTATTCATCATAGAATATTTCATGATCCGCTCAATGAAACAGCGTCTGTATTTTATCCGGAGGACAGGAGTTGGAATACCTACAGATATGAAATACCGAAAAGCGCTGTAAAACTGCCACGATTAAAAGCCGAAAAACTTGAAAATCTCTGGAGCATACAGTTTTATGACGATATTATGGAAAAAGATGAAGACATCAGCTCGGCTGTGACAGATCATGCCGTCGATCCTTCAGATGAAAAGGCAGCTGAAATCATAGAACTGCTAATTAAAAAAGTTCATGAAAATGGGCATCTGCTTATGACAAAATCCGAAAGCATGGATATCGCAGTTAAAAAGATACAAAAGCACTCGGCATCTTTAAGGTCACTTGATCTATCCCATACGCTCATTATTTTTTCAGATTATACCGCTCTTCACCGGGGGCCGGATATTGATACCGAAACAGTGCCCGCAAAAAATGTTTTCGAGACAGTGATCAATCATCCCGAGTATAACAATATCCTTCTTAATGGCTTTACGGTCGGATTTCTTATCGGCAAAGATGACGCATTGAATATTCTGGAAAATGATCCGGTGTGATTTCCGGGGGGGGGTATTTTCAATTAAAATCCGATGTGGTATACTCTGGGTAAGGCAAAACTAACCACCAAAGGAGGACAATACCATGCCGGAAGAAAAGATCACTTATTTTGAAAAGGGCGGCCCGGCCAACACCGAAGAGACCCTGCGTCTGGCCGTGAGCGAGGCCCGCAGGCTGGGCATAAAGGACATCGTCATCGCATCGAGCCGCGGCGATACAGCCCTTGCCCTCAAGGATGCCGAAGGGCTCAATGTGACCATCGTCACGCTGGCCTATGGCCAGAAGGAGCCGGGCCAGAACCCCATGAGCGCCGAGGTCCGCGCCCAGCTTATCGAAAAGGGATATAACGTCTGCACGGCCGCCCATGCCTTGAGCGGAGTCGAGCGCAGCTTCTCGACGACCTTCGGCGGCGCATACCCCGTCGAGATAATGGCCCATACCCTGCGCATGATCGGCCGCGGCACAAAGGTCTGCGTCGAGATCTCGGCCATGGCGGTCGACGCCGGATATATCGTCGGCGGCCAGCCTGTCGTTGCCGTCGCCGGAAGCGGCGCCGGGGCCGATACGGCGATAGTCCTCCGACCCGAGGCATCGAGCCGTATCCTCAAGACCAAGGTAGACCGCTTCATCTGCAAGCCAATCGACTGATAAGGAGGCAAAACCATGAAAGAGATATTCGAGCGCCGCAGCGTAAGGACCTATACCGACCGCGACATCACCCCCGACGAGGAGGAGAGACTGCTCCGCGCCGGTATGCAAGCCCCCTCGGCAGGAAACGAACGGCCCTGGCACTTCATCGTCATCCGCAGCCGCGGCACCATGCAGAAGATCAACGAGAGCCAACCCTATGCCAAAATGCTTGAAAAGGCCCCGCTGTGCATCGCCGTCTGCGGCGACCGGCGCGCCCAGAGCTTCCCATTTGATTTCTGGGTGCAGGACTGCTCGGCCGCCATACAGAACATGCTGCTCGAGGCAGAGCATCTCGGCCTGGGCGGAGTATGGCTGGGTGTCTATCCCGTCCCCGAGAGGGTAAGCAACATAAGCGCGCTGCTGGGTCTGCCCGAGGATGTCCTGCCTCTCGGTCTTCTGGCCTTCGGCCAGCCGGCGGGGCACCCAGAGCCCGCCGACCGCTTCCTGCCCGAAAGAGTGCATAAAGAGACCTGGTAAACCTCCCCCCCCCCGATCACTAAATCACATATTCATAAGGAGATATCATTATGGCAAAGCTCAAGACAGGAGACAAGTTCACAAATTACACGGTCGATTCGGTATTCGGCACCGATATCGTCCGCGGCACGACGATAGAGAAGATCATGGACGGAAAGCCGACAATGTTCTGGTTCCAGCGCTATATCGGCTGCCCTCCCTGCCGTCTCGATGTCCATCTGCTGGTGATGGAGCACGATAAGTTCCTTGAAAAGGGCGTCAACATCGTCGTCGTCATGCAGTCCAAGCCGGAGATCGTCCTGCGCGACATGGTCGACAAGACATTGCCCTTCCATCTTATCTGCGACCCCGAAGAGAAGCTCTATAAGGATCTCGAGATCGGCAATATGTCGAAGCTGCTGTCCCCCAAGGAGCTTATAAAGTTCGGCAAGAAGCTCGAAATGATGAAGGCCGAGCCCGACAAGTACGCCCACGGCGATTATGAGGGCAACGAGGAACAGGCCCCCGCCTTCTTCTATGTCGACAAGGATATGACCGTCCTCGAGGCCCATTACGCCCGCACCATCGCCGATATGCCTCTGGCCGACGAAGCCCTCGCAAAGATAAAATAAGATCACGAAATTATAATGCAGAGCATCGCCCGGC
>CAKUAK010000130.1 GCA_934636325.1 uncultured Eubacteriales bacterium | reverse complement strand
GCTTTACGCGGAAACAGCGCGTAAAGCCGGCTTTTGTCATGCCTTGATGTTTGGTTTAAAACCTTTCCATGTGGATCTTGCTCTTGTCAAAATCGCTTTCGGTATATCCGGGCTTTTCTTCTGCCTTTTCTCCGATAGCGATGAGATTGAGCACGGCGTAATTTTCGGGGACGCCAAGCAGACTGCGGATCTCTTCATCGGCTGTCTTTTCCTGGCCCATTCTATTCCTGATATGTACCCAGCAGGCGCCGAGGCCGTACTGTTCGACGGCAAGCAGGATATACGAGGAGGCGATGGCTGCGTCCTCTATCCAGAACTCGCCGCGGTCGAGATTGACCATGACGGCAATGACAGCGCCAGCGCCGAGGATCTGGCTGCCGCCCCTGGCCTTGCATTTGGCCAGCTTGTCTATGTTTTCCTTATCCTGTACGACGACGAACTCGACCGGCCTGTGACCAAAGGAGCAGGGGGCGGTCAGGGCGACCTTCATGATCTCATCGAGGATCTGCGGGTCTATGGGATTTCCGGTGTACTTGCGAACCGAGCGGCGGGCTGCCGCCAGATCAAACAGCTTGTTTTCCATGGTGTCATCCTCCTTGTGATGAAAGGTGTATTTTATTCGATATTATTATATGCAATATATATGCCTTGGTCAAGCAGATAAGGCGGCCGGGCAGAGGTGATGGATTTATTCACATTTATCTGGTATAATCTATCGTAGCAGAATACGGAGGATATTATAGATCATGGCATATGATTTCAAAAAAGAGATGAAGGAGCTTTACGCCCCGAAGGCCAGGCCGGAGATCGTTCATGTCCCGGCGGCAAACTTTCTTGCGGTGCGGGGCAAGGGAGACCCAAACGAAGCGGGCGGTGATTACCAGCATGCCGTTTCGGTGCTCTATTCGGTCGCGTATACCATAAAGATGAGCTATAAGACCGACCGCAGGATAGAGGGCTTTTTTGAATATGTCGTTCCGCCGCTGGAGGGCTTCTGGGAGCAGCAGGGCGGAGGCATGGTCGATCTTTCGGATAAGTCCTCCTTTGGCTGGATATCGGTGATAAGGCTGCCCGATTTTGTTGCGCAAGAGGACGTCGAATGGGCCGTTAGGGAGGCCGGAAGAAAAAAGAAGATGGATTGCTCGGCCTGCGAAATGATAACTGTCGACGAAGGGCTGTGCGTCCAGATGATGCATATCGGCCCTTATGACAGTGAACCCGAGACGGTAGCGGCAATGGACGCTTTTCTCGAAGAAAACGGATATGAGAACGACATCGGTGTCCGCCGGCATCACGAGATATATATTTCCGACCCCAATAAAACGGCGCCGGAAAAGTGTAAGACGATCATACGTCATCCTATAAGAAAGCGCGTGTAACAGAGGCGTGAGAATAAAACCGGAGGTGTGTAAAATGGAACTGATGAATAAAGTAATGGCAAATATAACGGGCGTCACCCTCGGCGCGCTCTTCTTTATCGCGGGGGAGCTGTGCTTCAGCGATCCGTCGATAGTCTGGATGAAAAATCTTTTTGTTTTTCTCGGGCTCTTTATCGCGGCGTCTTTCGTTATCAGGGCCTTTGCGCAGTATGTCGAGATCAAGGATCCGAACTTCGGCGCGATAAGCTCTATCGAAGAGCGCCAGGTAAGATCGAAAAACGCCTCCAACGCGGGAAAAGCAAGGTCGCACGACATCATGGCGATAGTTTTTGCCGTCATGGTCATTGCCTTTTCCGTATTGAAGGCGCCGTGGGAGCTGTTGGCCATCCTGCTTGCCGGATATGTGATCCAGGAGGGTACAGCCCTTTATTTCACTTTTAAAGAGTTCGAAAAGCTGAGAAGTAAATAATTACTCTGCGATGGGCTGTCCTTCTTTATTGAAGAGGGGCAGCTTTTCAAGATATGTGATATCTTCGCGCTTCTGGGCGTCGCCCTCGGCAAGGATAGCCATCCTGCCGCAGATGATGCCGCCGGCCTTTTCGACAAGGGCCTCGATGGCGTGGAGGGACTCGCCGGTCGAGATAACGTCGTCGACGATAAGGATGCGCTTGCCCTTCATTTTGGCGGCGTGGTCGCCGTCGAGGTAAAGGGTCTGCTTGTTGGCCGTTGTGATCGAATAGACCTCGGCCGAGATGACGTTGCGCATATAGAGCTTGACCGATTTGCGGGCCAGCAGATAGAAATCGTCGCCGTGCTGGCGGGCCATTTCGTGAACGAGGGGGATGCCCTTGGATTCGGCCGTGATGAGATAGTCGTACTCGGGCGCGCGTTCCAGCAGCTTGGCCGCACAGGCGCATGTAAGCTCGACGTCGCCGAATATGACAAAAGCGCCGATATTCAGCTCGTCAGAGATGGGACACAGGGGCAGGCTGCGTTCGAGTCCGGCGATAGTCATTTTGTAGTACATATCTTTATGCTCCTTGATTTTGATTGTACGGGACAAAAAGGCGGGCCTTTGTGCAGCCCATACAAATATATCCTATATCAAACGCGGCGTTTTGTAAAGTGTCAGTTGCGCAGAGTTGGTTTTACATAAAAACAGGAAGCGGCCGTATAAGCCGCCCAACGGAAAAAAGCGCCCCTGCGCAAATTTATACTCGAAATATAAAATGTCGCGTCACAGCCCATGTATGAAGAAAGCCGTGCCTTTTTAAGGGCACGGCTTTAAAATTATTCTTTTTCGGCTCCCGCCAGCTCGCGTCCCATGAGGACACCCATGAGAGATGCCATCATAAGGCCGCGGGTCCATCCGCTGGAATCGCCGAGGCAATAGAGCCCGCCGATGCTTGTCCGCAGATGCTCGTCCATCTTGATCTTGTTGCTGTAGAACTTGAGCTCGGGGGAATAGAGCAGGGTCTCGATCGAAGCAAAGCCGGGAACGACATGCTCGACGGCCTGGATGAAGTTGATGATGTTGACCATCGCGCGGTAGGGCATGCCCGAGGTGATGTCTCCGGCGACCGCGTCGGGCAAGGTCGGGCGGACGTTGGAGAAGGCCAGCTCCTTGGGCCATGTGCGCTTGCCGTCGAGGATATCGCCGAAGCGCTGAACCATGATATGTCCCGCGCCGAGCATGTTGGTCAGCTCGCCGACCTTGCGGGCATACTCGATAGGCTGGTTGAAGGGATCTGTGAAGTTGTGGGAGCAGAGGATCGACAGGGTGGTATTGGAGCTCTTACGCTCTTTGTATGAGTGGCCGTTGACGACGGCCAGATCGTTATCGTAATTTTCCTGGCTGACAAAGCCGCCGGGGTTCTGGCAGAAGGTGCGGACCTTGTTCTTGAAGGGGCGGGGATAGCCGATCAGCTTGGATTCATAAAGGACCTGGTTAACGTCCTCCATGACCTCGTTCCTGACCTCTACCCTGACGCCGATATCGACCGTGCCGGGCTTATGCAGGATATCGTGTTTGTCGCACAGCGAGCTGAGCCAGTCGGCGCCGCGGCGGCCTCCGGCGATTATGGTGTGGTCGGCCAGAAGCTCCAGCGAGCCTTCGCCGATCGATTTCTGACAGACGACGCCGAGGCAGCGTCCGCCGTCCATGATAAGATCGACGCAGTTATAGCCGAAGATAAGCTCTACGCCGTGCTCGGCAAGGTATTTTTCAATCGAGAGATATATCTCCTGCGCCTTTTCGGTGCCCAGATGGCGGATGGGGCAGTCGACCAGCTTGAGGCCGGCCTGGATGGCGCGCTTGCGGATATCCTTTATCTTGTCCTGATTGCCGACCCCCTCGACCTTGTCGTCGGCGCCGAACTCGAGGTATATGGAATCTGTATATGCGATGAGCTCTTCGGCCTTGTTGTATCCGATAAGCTGGGGCAGATCGCCGCCGACCTCGGGGCTGAGAGACAGTTTGCCGTCGGAAAATGCGCCCGCGCCGGAGAAGCCGGTCGTTATATGGCAATAGGGGCGGCAGTTCATGCATTTGCCGGTCTTTTCCTTGGGGCAGCGCCGGTTTTCGATAGGCATGCCCTTTTCTACGATGGTGATGGTCTTTCCGCTGCCCTGACGGATAAGCTCAAGGGCGGTAAAAATGCCGGCAGGTCCTGCGCCGACAATAAGTACGTCGCGTTTCATGGAGGTCCTCCTTCTATATATGCGGCGGTAAACATGCGGCAGGCATACCGATAGAAAACTAAAGGTATGCCGCCAAATAAATCATTATATAGTAAAAAATGTCTTTCGTCAAGCTATGCTTTGGGAAGGTTCATCTTTGCCGAATATGAGGACAGCCTGACCTTGAAAACGGCCAGCTTGCCGAGGTCCATGGTGTATGTAAAGCCACCGCGCCCGGTCTGGCAGCGCATGATGATATCGAGCGCCGCCTTCTTATCCTCGGTCGAGGTCAGCATAGAGGCGCGGCCGGGGCCCATGACCGAGGCGTATTTATAGCTGTAAACGCAGGCGTCGCTGCCCTCTCCCTTTAATCCGTGCTCAATGGATATCTCGCAGAATACCGACGGATCCTCCTTGAGGATCTCCAGCTTGCGCCCGGCAAGGGCCGAATGGAAGTACAGGCAGAGGCCGCCCTCTTCCGAAAGGGTATAGCCGTAATTGAGGGGCACCACATATGGCCGGCCGGTGTCGACCATGCCGAGGTGCATGACCTTTGTACTGTCGAGTATGGCGCGGATGGTCTCGATATCGGTGATCTCTCTGTCCTTGCGTCTCATGATGATTCTCCTTTTCTCTGATTATCGTATATTTCGTGTGCCGCCGCTATGGCGGCCGGAGAGCCCGGAGAGGGCTCTGAATATCTGTTGCGGCGGAAGAAGCGGACAAATACCGGGTAGACGACGATCGAGACTATCCCGCCGGCAAAGCCGTTGTTATAAAGGTTGACGCCGGAATAGCCCATGCCGGCGTGAAGGACGACCGAAGAGTGGATGAAACCGGCGATCATCCCGGCGATCGGCCCGAAGGATCCGCTTATCGGAGCGAGGGTCGTGCCGAAGAGGGCGGCCAGCTGTGCCGAGGGATCGTGGGGCGACCACTGCTTTGTGATGCCGCCCAGCGCAACTCCAAGCATTATCGGCAGGATGTTTGTCGGGCTCTTGCCCTTTGCCGAAAAGCCGATGATCGTCAGTATGCCGCCGATGGTAGGGCCGTTAAGGTGGCCGCCGACGATAAGGATATATGCCGTTGCGATGAGGCCGTCGAGGCCCATATTTATGAGGACGGCCCCCATGCCGTCAAGCTGTGTGAAGTCCTGTGATGCCACGCCGGGGCGGCGCAGCAGGCGGAGATAGTTCGAAAGTGCCCGGCGTCCGCCGGTCCTTATGCCCATGAATATCAGGAAGAAGCAGAATATGGCAAGGGCGGCGGCAATGATCCCGTTGTTTCCGCTGGTCCATACCGTGACCGGGCTGAAAAGATAGCCGTAGGATTTGAGTATCGGCACGATGACGAGGCAGAGCAGCCCCACCGAGAAGCCGCTGGTGTAAAGCGACATGTCGTTCAGCAGATATGCGGCATAGGGGCCCATCATCGGCATGACAAAACCGATCAGCAGGCCGCAGAAAAGGGAGAGCAGCATGTTTCCCGGCTTGAACTGGCTCTGATAGAAAAACAGATGGCTTATCAGGGGCGAAAGGGATGTCGAAAAGAGCCCGATGGCAAGGAACTTTGAAAGCGGCTGGCGGGCCAGACGGCAGTATAGCCATGTTCCAAGGAGTATGAACCACATGTTGAAAACGCTCTTGCCGAAAAAGGAAAATCCCGACATGAGGCCGATGGTCAGTATCCCCGTGCCGTTGAGGGGCATGCGGCAGGCGTACATCAGGCCGACCGTTATCAATGTGACGGCCGAGACATTGGCCAGCGCCGCGCCGTATCCGGCCAGGGCGAAATAATCGGTTATCAGCAGATTATCGGCCAGAAGTATTTTCATAAAGCCCTGGGCGATCGAGCGCGGGTCGGATATTATAAAGGCGATGACGCTGGGCAAGAGGGCATAGGCGAAGGCCCAGCGGTATCCTCTTTTAAGCCTGTCGGTCATATGTGATGCTCCTTCCTGCGTTTTCTTCTCTTTCGCGGATCTCCATCTCGCGGTAGAGCCTGGCGTATCGTCCGTTCATGGCCATGAGCTCTTCGTGGGTGCCGCGCTCGACGATCCTTCCGACGTCGACGACAAGGATGAAGTCGGAGGAGCGGACGGTCGAGAGACGGTGGGCTATCATGAAGGAGGTCCTGCCCTTGAGTATATGCTGTATGGCCTTTTGTATGAGCAGCTCGGTCTCGGTGTCGATGCTCGAGGTCGCCTCGTCGAGGACGAATATCGGCGGGTCGGCGATTATGGCGCGGGCAAAGGAGATCAGCTGCTTTTCACCGGTCGACAGGCGGTCGCCGCCCTCGCCGACGTCGGTGTCATATCCGTTTTCCAGCTTTTCGGCGACGGTATCGGCCGAAACCAGCGCCGCCGCCCGGCGGATATCCTCCATGGTGGCGTCCAGCTTGCCGTAGCGGATATTGTCGGCCACAGTGCCCGAGAAGAGGTGTGGGCTCTGGAGCACATAGCCTATCGCGGAATGGAGCCATTGCTGGCTGCGTTCGCGGTAATCGACCCCGTCGATAAGTATCCGCCCCTTTGTCGGCTCATAGAAGCGGCAGGCCAGATTGACAAGGGTGCTCTTGCCCGCGCCTGTCTCGCCGACGATGGCGACATTGGACCCGGCGGGCACATCGAGGGAGAAGTCCTCAAGGATATATTCCTCCCCGTCGGGGTATTTGAACCAGACGTGGTCGAAGCTGATGTGACCCTTGATGGGTTCCCAGTTCTCACGCTTGGGCTCGAAGGTGTCGCCGTACTTTGCGATGACCTCCGGCGAGTCGGTTATAAGGCAGGGCTGTTCGATGAGGGCGCAGACCCTTTCGATGTTTACCTGTGTCGATATCATATCGGCAAAGACCCTTGCCATCTGGCGTATGGGGTCGAGCAGGGCCAGAGAATAACTGACGAAGAGCGAAAGGGTACCGAACTCTATTACCTGATCCATGACCATGTATCCGCCGCGCATGAGCACCATCGCCACGGCCGAGGAGCTGAGGCAGGTGACGATGGGGATGAATATGGCGCTCAGCTTGGCCGAATGGAAGTTGGCGCGGTACATCCGGCCGGTCAGACCGGCGAAGTCGCCCGATATGCGGTCCTCTATCCCGAGGGTCTTAGAGGTCTTTGCGCCGGTTATTCCCTCGTTGTATGCGCCGGTTATAAGCGAGTTTATGCTTCTGATATCGCGGCTGGCCTTAAGTATGCGCTTTTGGAAGAACCACGTGACGATGGCAATTGGTGGGACGACAGCCAGGACAATAGAGGCAAGCCGGGCATTTATCGAGAACATCGAGGCAAAGGCAAATATGATATAGGCCGCCGACCATAAGGTATCCTCCAGCGACCACGCGATCAGCATGGCGATGCGCTCGGTATCGCTCATGACCCGGGCGAGGATATAGCCGACCGGAGTCATGTTGTAATAGGAAAGGGACAGCTGCTGGAGATGGATGAAGCACCGCCGCCTGAGGTCGCGGGTTAGGCCTATTTCGACTACCATCGAAAGCCTTGAAAAGATTATCGTGCCGAGAGAAGACACGAGTATGCATCCGAAGTAGGCGGCCAGGAAGGGCTTCAGACCGTCGATGCTGCGGGGGACGATGAAGTTGTCGACGGCATAGCTCTGGAAAAGGGGCAGCACGACGTCGATGACCGCCGTGCCGACCATCATGGCGAATATAACGGCCAGCCTTTTGTAATACGGCCGGACAAAGGGGATCAGCTTGGCCCAGGTTTTGGGCTGGAAGCTCTTGGAGTAATTTATGTTTTCACTCATATCCGGTCCTCCGATGCGCGCGCCGCGGCGCTTTGCAGATCATAGGTGTGACGGTAGATGCCGTCCTTTTCAAGCAGCTCCCGATGGGTGCCGGTCTCGGCCACGCGGCCGTTCTCAAGAACCATTATCTTGTCACAGTCCATAAGGGTGTTTATGCGGTGGGAGATAAGGATCACGGTGGCGCCGCCTGTCTCTTTTTTCAGCGCCGCTCTTATGTGGGCATCGGTCGTCAGGTCGACGGCCGAAAGGGAATCGTCAAAGACCATTATCGGACATCGGCACATGAGGGTGCGGGCGATGGCTACACGCTGCTTCTGGCCGCCCGAGAGGGTCACGCCGCGCTCGCCGACAAGGGTATCATAGCCCGAAGGGAACTCGGTTATGTTCTTGTCGATATCGGCGATCGAGGCAGCGCGGCGGATCTGGTCCATACCGGCCTCGGGGCGGGCGATGGCGATATTTTCGGCTATCGTCCTTGAGAAAAGGAAGGGCTCCTGAAGCACCAGCCCGACATTGGAGCGCAGATATTCCCGCGGCATGTCTTTTATATCCGTGCCGTCGATCGTAATGCTCCCGCAGCCGGGGGCAAGATCGTAAAGACGGTCGAGCAGATAGCACAGCGTGCTCTTGCCCGAGCCGGTGTTGCCGAGAATGCCGAAGGTCGATCCGGCCGGTATGTCGAAGGAGACATCATTCAGGACCTCGGCACCGTCATAGCCGAAGGAGACATTTTTGAAGGAGACGCTGCCGTTTATGACCGGCGAGACCGGATCGGGGGCGTCCTCTTCCTCGGGTGCGTTATATATCTCGGCCAGCCTTATGGCCGAGACCCGCGTCTTGCTCAGGTCGGAAAGTATGCGTCCCAGTCTGCGAAGCGGCCATGCCAGCGTGCGGTTATATGATACGAATACAAGGAACTCGCCGAGGGTCAGGCTGCCGGTATAGGCCATATATGCGCCGGCGGCGATTATTGTCATGACCTGAACGCCGGTGACAAGGTCGCCGAGGCCCCAGTAGGCCCCGAGGATATAGCCCATGTCGACCCACACGGAGTATTGACGGTCGTTGTAATGGTCGAACTTTTCAAGCTCCTGTTTTTCGCGTCCGAAGGCGCGGACGACCCTTACGCCGGTCAGGTTCTCCTGGACATCGACCATAAGGTCGCTGTCGGCCTCGTCGGCCACGCGGTATTTACCCGATATTTTGGAAAAGAAGATCCCGGAATACCCGGCCACCACCGGGATAAAGGCGACGGCTATAAGGGTCAGGGTCCCGTTCATCGAGGCCATGAGGACGACGGCCGTTACGGCCAGCATGACTATCCTTACGACCTCGAGCATCTGGTTGGCGATAAAGTTGCGGATGACATCCATATCGGCGCTGCATCGCTGGATGATGTCGCCGGTGCGGTTGCCGGTGTGCCAGCTGAAGGGTAGGTGCTGTATGTGGCGGAAGATAGAATCGCGCAGGCGCTTGACAAAGCTCTCGGTGGCGTGGGACATCAGCAGGCGGGAGGACAGGACGAAAAGACCCTCCAGAGCCGTGCATAAAAGTATCGCCCCGGCGCATATATAAAGGCTCGAACGCAGCATTTCACGTCCGCCGATCGCCGTCAGCATATTGCTCAAAAGGTCAGGCAGAGCAAAGGGTTCGTTTCCGATGACAGAGTCAACCGTTACCCTGATGACCTGCGGGGCAAGAAAATTGAAGAGTATGCCGAGAAAGGTCGTCATGACGGCAAGTAAATACGTCCCCCTGAGACCCCGGGTATATGGGAGAAAGCAGGACAGAAGCCCGCCCTTTTTCTGATGATCCATGATGCCTCCTGAAATATGTGATTTCTCTCACTAATAAATATAATCTTTGTACAATAAAATGTCAAACGGTATGGCTTGACTTGGACATTTTTACATGGTAAGATTTAAAATAACCAAGCATGCAGATAAAAAGGAGGGTAATTATGAGCAAAATCACAAAACCGGAGGAACATTTTGGATTTCGTCCGGGCGCTGACGGCGAGCTGGCACGGTGGGATAAGATAGTCGAGTATTTCTATATCCTCGAAAAAGAGTCCGACCGCATCTCTGTTACCGATATGGGCCCCAGCACACTGGGCAATCCCTTCCTCAAGGTGGTCATCACATCGCCTGAGAACCATGCCGATCTCGAAGATATCCGCCGCACCAGCATGAAGCTGGCCGATCCCAGGGGTCTTTCCGAAGAAGAGATCGACGCCCTTGTCAAAAAGGGCAAGGCCGTTTCGGTCCAGAGCATGAGCCTTCACGCCACCGAGGTCGGCGGCACACAGATGGCGATAAATCTGGCCTATGACCTGGTGTCGCAGGACACCGACGAGATACATAACATACTCAATAATGTCGTGTTCGTAATGGTCCCCTGCTTCAACCCCGACGGCGAGATCATGGTCACCGACTGGTATTATAAGACAAAGGGCACGCCTTATGAGGGCAGCAACTATCCCAGCCTTTATCATGTCTATACCGGCCACGACAACAACCGCGACGCCTTCGCGCAGAATATCGTCGAATCGAGATATATGGGACGGATACTCTTCCACGAGTGGATGCCCCAGTCCTATCAGGACCATCACCATATGGGCAGCTATGGCGCGAGAATTCAGATCGCACCCTATAAGAACCCCGTAAGGCAGTATGTTGACCCCATCGTCCAGCGCGAGCTCAACTGGTACGGCGCCAATATGGCATACCAGATGGAGGAGCTGGGCCTTGACGGCGCGTCCTCCGGCGCACAGTATCCCGGCTGGGGCCACTATGGCTATCACTGGATAACCAACAGCCACAATATCGCGGGCATGCTGACCGAGTCGGCCTCTGCCAAGCTGGCCACGCCGAAATATATCGACCCGACACAGCTCAAGGGCGACGGCGATATCGTCCAGCCCGCATACGAGGCACAGACCAACTTCCCCAGCCCCTGGCCCGGCGGCTGGTGGCGTCTCGGCGATATCGTCGCCCGCCAGTATACGGCAGCCTATGCTCTGCTCGATACGATGGCCAGAAATAAGGACGCCGTCCTTAAGAACATGGCCCGCAAGGCCCTTAACCAGACCAAGCGCGGCGAAGAGAGCGCCGAGTACGCATATATCATCCCTGCCGGTCAGCATGACAGCGGCGAGGTGACACACCTCATATGGATCCTGCGTCAGCAGAACGTTGAGGTCAAGCGGGCAGTCAAGCCCTTTAACGTCGGCTGCGTCACATACCCTGAGGGAACATATGTGGTATTCCTCGCACAGCCCAAGATGGGCCTTATAAAGAACCTGCTGGGCGAGACGAGATATCCCAATAACCAGTGGACAAAGGACAGCACCGGCGCGCTGACGGCCTTTGATTCGGCCACCGATACCGTTGCCGAATACATGGATGTCGACGCCATCCCCGCCGGCTGCCGTTTTGACGGCGAGTTCGAGATCGTCGAGGGCGTCTGCCGCGAGCCGACAGTCCTTGCCGGCACGAAGTATGTCTTCAGCGCCAAAGAGAACTCGGCCTTCAAGACGGTCAATCTGCTGCTCAAAAACGGCTTCAAGGTCTATCGCATAGACGCCTGCCCGTGGCATGACTTCTATGTCGAGGGCGACGGACGGAAGATCGCGGATATCCTCAAGGATGCCCCGACGCCCCATCGCATCGTCGATAAGGCCTTTGACAAGATGACAGAGGTAAAGCCCCTCAAGATCGCCATGTATCAGCGCTATTACACCGGCAACGCCGATGAAGGCTGGACGAGGCTGGTCCTTGAAAACAACGGCTTTGAATATTCGACAGTATTCGATAAGGATATCCTGAACGGTCTTGACGGCTATGACGTCCTTATCATGCCCAGCGACTCCAAGGGCTTTATTATCGGACCGAAGTATCATCCCGATGACCCTGTCCTCAAGATGATGATGCAGTGGGTCGGCCCGCAGCCCGAAGAGTATATGTCGGGCATCGGACCCGACGGAGCTAAGAAGATCGCCGAGTTCGTCGAAAATGGCGGACGCCTCCTGGCCCTCAATCAGGCCTGCGACTTTGCCATCGAGTATCTCGGTCTGGGCGTCAGGAATATCGTCGCCGGTATGCCGGCCAGCCTCTTCAACACCCACGGCTCGACCCTACGCGCCGTCGTCGATAAGACACAGCAGGTCTGCTACGGCATGCCCGACAAGACCTATGTTTTCCATTGGAACGGCCCGGTCTTTGAGATCGCCGATGCCTTCAACGCCGACAAGTATCATATCGCCATGAGCTATGCCGATAAGAATGTCCTTCGCTCCGGCCTGCTGACCGGCGAGGATATCATTGCCGGCAAGGGCGCTGTCGTAACATGCGAAAAGGGAAGCGGCGACGTCGTTCTTTACGGCTTCAACCCGCAGAACAGAGCCCAGACGACAGGTACCTTCAAGCTGCTCTTCAACATGCTTTACAGATAAGATCAGATTTTATAAACAGTAAAAGGGGGGCGGGATCTGCCCCCCTTTGCTTTGCTGGAAATTCGGAAAAAGTTTTTGAAATAATGGTTGACAACTGGGTCAAATGAATGTATACTAAAAACGTAAACAAAGGAGGCCGTTAAATTGAGGATAACACATGAGGCCGATTACGCTGTCAGGATCATGTATGTTCTGGCAAGCGAGGGCAAGATGCTTCCGGCAAGGGAGATATCGGAGAAATCGGGCGTAACGCTGCGCTTTGCGCTCAAAATACTCCGGAAGCTGGCGTCGGATGGGATAGTTACCTCTTACAAGGGCTCTTCCGGCGGTTACGAGCTGGGCGTCGACCCGAGCCAGCTTTCGCTGGGCCAGATAATAGAGTGCATCGACGGCCCGCTTGAGATCAACCACTGCCTGAGCGAGGATTTCGATTGTACCCGCGTCGGCGATAAGAATATCTGCCGTTTCAGGCATATATTCTTCGATATAAGCAAAGAGCTTAGAGATAAGCTTTATGCCATAAAACTGGACGAGTTTATTTAAAAAATTATTTTCTTGTAAAGCAAACGGAGGAAAGAAAAATGAAAAAGTATGTCTGCACAGTCTGCGGTTATGTTCACGAAGGCGATTCCGCCCCTGAAGAATGTCCCATCTGCCACGCTCCCGCTTCCAAGTTCGTTGAGCAGAGCGAAGAGAAGACATGGGCGGCCGAGCATGTTGTCGGCGTTGCACAGGGATGTCCCGAGGATATCCTCCAGGGCCTGAGAGAGAACTTCCAGGGCGAGTGCACAGAGGTCGGTATGTATCTGGCCATGGCCCGCGTCGCACACCGCGAGGGCTATCCCGAGATCGGTCTCTACTGGGAGAAGGCCGCATATGAGGAAGCCGAGCATGCCGCAAAGTTCGCCGAGCTGCTGGGTGAGGTCGTAACAGACTCCACAAAGAAGAACCTCGAGATGCGTGTCGACGCAGAGAACGGCGCAACACAGGGCAAGTTCGAGCTTGCCAAGAAGGCCAAGGCCCTCAACCTCGACGCCATCCACGACACCGTCCACGAGATGGCCCGCGACGAGGCCCGCCACGGCAAGGCTTTCGAGGGCCTGCTGAACAGGTATTTCGGCAATAAGTAAGAAAAGTTTATATTGAACGAGCCCCCGGAGAGCAGCAGGCTCTCCGGGGGCTTAT
>CAKUAK010000129.1 GCA_934636325.1 uncultured Eubacteriales bacterium | reverse complement strand
GTATAATGATATCCGGACGCCGCGGCGTCCGACATATTGATAAAGGAAAACATCCGATGATACCCGAAAACAACGATTATCTGACAAAACAGCTTATAACATATATCGGCAACAAGCGCGCCCTGCTGGATTTCATCGGCCGGGGGGTCGACGAGGCCCGGCGCAGGCTGGGGCGGGAGACCTTTACCTTTGCCGACATGTTCTCCGGCTCGGGGGTCGTGTCGCGCTATGTCAAGCGCGGGGCGGGGTATATCCTCTCAAACGACCTCGAGGGTTATTGCCGCACCATCGCCATGTGCTATCTGGCCTCGCCCGACCGGGAGGAGCTCAGGGTGCACTACGAGGCCCTGCTGCGGGACATGGCGGAGCATCCGGTCAAGGACGGCTTTGTCCGCCGGCTGTATTCTCCACAGGCTGTTGATAATATCCGGGCGGGGGAGCGGGTCTTTTACACCCCCGAGAATGCCGGGTATATCGACACCTGCCGCGCCGCCATAGACCGCCTGCCCGAGGATATGCGGTGCTTCTTCCTCGCGCCGCTGCTGGCCGAGGCGTCGGTCAAATGCAACACGGCCGGGGTGTTTAAGGGCTTTTATAAAGACAGGGCCACCGGCATCGGGGCCTTCGGCGGAAGCGGCAGGAACGCCCTTTCGCGCATCATGGCCAGGATAGAGCTGCCCTTCCCGGTATTCAGCCGGTTCGAATGTCCCTTTGATGTCGAGGGGCAGGACGCCAACGCGCTGGCCCGGACGATGGACAGGGTCGATATCGCCTATATCGACCCGCCATATAACCAGCACCCCTATGGCTCTAACTATTTCATGCTAAACCTGATAAACGAGGGGCGCGAGCCCCGGGAGGTCAGCCGGGTATCGGGGATACCCAAGGTGTGGAACAGGTCGGATTACAACAAAAAGGCGCTGGCCCGGGAGCGGCTGGGTCAGCTCTGCCAGGATATCCCGGCGCGCTTCCTTCTGGTCTCCTTCAATTCCGAGGGCTTCGTAAGCCGGACCGAGATGGAGGATACCCTCTCGCGGATAGGGGAGCTTCAGGTATTTGACACGACATACAACGTATTCCGCGGCTGCCGGAATCTTTCGGGGCGGGATATACATAACAGTGAGTTCCTGTATATCGTCGACAAGGGGTGAGAAAATGGCCGATGTCATAGAGATAATAAACGCCATAAACAACGGCGGGCGTCAGGGTCCGCAGTCGATACTGAGCCATGAGTGCTACCAATGGGTCAGGGAGAGGCTCGACATATCCTATGAAGAGTACGAGCGGGTGGTCCTGGAAAACACCGCCCGGAAGCACGAGCGGGCAACGGCCCGGGACTGGGCCTATTTCATATGGGGCAGCGGAGATAAGGTCGTCCTCTTCAAATCCAACGAGGCCGAGCTGCGGCCCTATGTCTGCCTTGCCGTGACCAGGACGGCCCCGCCGGTGACGTCCTCGCGGCTGATCGCGGCGACAAAGGCCATTTATCCCCACTTCACGCTGGCCGATAAGCTGTGGCAGAACCGCCTCAACTCGCCCCAGATCAGGATAGACCAGGTCATACGCAACATACTTGTCTCCAACTATAAGCGCCGGCCCAACAACAGGCTGTTCGACCGGCGGAGCGGGCTTCTGGTCTATGAATACTCGCTGACCGAAGCGGGGCGCGAGCTGGCCATGCATGCCCTCGAAGAGATATCGGGGCTGCGGCAGGCGGAGACCGATCCGGGCGCCGATACCGGCAGGCTCGACGGACTGACGCCGGTATACGGCGGGGAAGAGCTTCGGGAGATGCACCTTCGCCCCGTGACGCCGGGGCGTCAGACATCGAACAGGGTGCGCACCGACCGGCGGCTCCTGCGGACCGTCATGGAGAGGTCGAACTATCGCTGCGCCGTCGACGAGGGGCATATGACCTTTGAGAGCGCCGTCACCGGCGAGAATTATGTCGAGGGCCACCACCTCATACCGCTGGCGGCCCAGCCATCGGTCGACGGCATAAACCTCGATTGCCCCGAGAATCTGGTCATGCTCTGCCCCAACTGCCACAGCGCCGTCCATTACGGCAGCATAGAGGTCAGGCGGCGCATACTCGCCCAACTGGCCGACCGGTGCGCCGCCGGGCTGGAGCGCATAGGCATCGACCGCGAGACCCTCGATCTGCTCATATGGAGATTTTACCTCTGTTAGTGAAAATATCAATTTCCCCCTTGACCTGGAGCATGCTCCAGGGGGTATAATGATGACAATAATATTAGATAAAGGAGCTTCGGTATGAAATCGAAAGTCTATTTTACACGAGAAATCACCCCCGAAGGGGTACTCCGTCTTTATCAGATGCTCGGTAAAGAGCTGCCCGGAAAGGTGGCCACAAAGCTTCATTCCGGCGAGGTCGGCAACCAGAACTTCCTGAAGCCCGACTTCTGGAAGCCGATCATCGACCATGTCAACGGCACGGTCGTCGAGTGCAATACCGCCTATGAGGGCCAGCGCAACACCACCGAGAAGCACCTCCGGACCCTGTCGAAGCACGGCTGGAGCGAGCATTTCAAGGTCGATCTGCTTGACGCCGAGGGCCCCGACCTCGAGCTGGCCATCCCCGATGGCAAGGTCATCAAGAAGAACTATATCGGCAAAGACATCGTAAATTATGATTCCATGCTGGTCCTGTCCCATTTCAAGGGCCATCCCATGGGCGGCTACGGAGGGGCCCTCAAGCAGCTCTCGATCGGCGTCGCTTCCTCCTACGGCAAGGCATATATCCACGGCGCAGGCGAGCCGGATAAGATCTGGACGGCCGACCACGACCTCTTCCTTGAATCTATGGCCGACGCCGCCAAGTCGGTCGTCGATTACTTCAAGGGCAACACGGCCTATGTCAACGTCATGAAGAACATGTCGGTCGACTGCGACTGCTGCGCCGTCGCCGAAGATCCCTGCATGAAGGATATCGGCATACTCGTCTCCCTCGATCCGGTCGCCATCGACCAGGCCTGCATCGATCTGGTCTATGCCTCCGACGACCCCGGCAGGGATCACCTTGTCGAGCGCATCGAGACCCGCAACGGCGTCCATACCATCGAGGCTGCCGCCGCCCTGGGCATCGGCTCCCGCGAGTATGAGCTCATCGAGGTAAAATAAGCTTTTATCCCCGGTAAACGGGAATATATATGAAAAAAGTCTGCGCCACGCGCAGACTTTTTTCTATTGGATGTTTTTGCCGTGACATGTGC
>CAKUAK010000128.1 GCA_934636325.1 uncultured Eubacteriales bacterium | reverse complement strand
CGGCGTGACTCTTTGTCACGCCGCTTCTGCATATTATTTATTTCTTATATACGATCTCGCCGTCCTTGACCGTCATGCGGCAGTCAAGGATATTGTTTATATCCTCTGTGGGGTCGTTTTTGAATATGGCAAGGTGGGCCTTCTTGCCCGGCTCGATCGTGCCGAGGATGTCGTCGACCTTGAGCAGGCGGGCCGAGTTTATCGTCGCCGTCTCGATGACCTGGAAGGGGGTCAGCCCGGCCTTGACCATGAGGATGAGCTCGTTGGGCGTGCCGTTATGGGGGTTATAAGGTGTACCGGCATCGGTGCCGCAGGCTATCTTCACACCGGCCTTATAGGCCTTCTGGAAGGATGCCGTATGGGCGGCGTGGACGACCTCGGTTTTTTTGACGGCATAATCGGGAACGCCGCCAGCGATGCCGTATTTGAGTATGAAATGGGGCGCACAGAGGGTGGGGACCAGCCACGAGCCCTTCTTCAGCATGGTGTCGATGATCTCATCATCGAGATAGATGCCGTGCTCGATGCAGTCGATACCGGCTTCGAGGGCATTGCGGATGCCGCTGTTGCCCTGGGCGTGGGTGCAGACCCTTGCGCCCTTCTTGTGGGCTTCTTCGACGATGACGGCCATCTCTTCGACCGACAGCTGCTCCGCGCCCGGCTCGACTCCCTTTGTCATGACGCCGCCGGTGGCCATGACCTTTATCCAGTCGGCGCCCGCCCGCAGCATCTCGCGGGCGGCTTTGCGGCAGTCATCTCTGCCGTCGGCCTGACGTCCGGTGCTCCAGCCGTGTCCGCCGGTCATGCAGATGCACTTGCCCGAGGTCTGCATGTCGGGGCCGTTGACCTTGCCAGCCGCGACGGCGTCGCGCAGGACGATATCAATAAAGTTAGCCGAGCCTACATCGCGGATATATGTGACGCCCGAGCTGAGGTGCAGGGCGAGATTGTTCATGGCCTGTATTGTCAGCGCGGCGTCGGAGGTGGGACGGGGCGCGCGGGGATCGGGGTTGGAGGTTATATGCACATGGCAGTTAAAAAGTCCGGGCAGGACATACTGGCCGTGCAGATCGGTGGTGCGTATGTTCTTCGGCAGATCGAGATCGGTGCCGACAGCGGCGATGACGCCGTCCTCGACAAGGATGTCGGCCTTATAGACCTTTTTTGCCGCGGCGTCGACGATATTTCCGTTTTTGAAGAGCTTTTTCATATTCCGTATCTCCTTATTTTATCTTTTGGGGAGTATCTCTATCCAGTATCCGTCGGGGTCCTCGATGAAGTATATGCCCATCTTGGGGTTCTCGAAGCAGATGCAGCCCATCTCCTTGTGCTTCTCGTGGGCCTTTTCAAAATCGTCGGTGACAAGGGCCAGATGCATCTCGTTGTCGCCCAGGTCATAGCCCTCTTTTTCCCAGTCGCGCAGCCAGGTCAGCTCGAGACGGAAGCCGGTCGAGCCGTCCTCGAGATATGTGATGATGAAGCTGCCGTCGTCGGCCGTCCTCTGCTTCTGGATGGTCAGACCCAGCGCCTTGTCATAGAAGTCCAGCGAGCGCTGGAGGTCAGCGACATTGAAGTTGTAATGGTTGAATGCAAAGTTCATGGTGTTGCCCTCCTTTTGATTATCATATTTCAAATGTCTGTCCCGGATGTGTGATATCGGCAATACCGGATGCCAGCCCGGGGTGGGCGGCCTTGAAGGCCGGTATGACCGAATAGTCGTCCCACATGTGCATGGGGAAGATGTGCTCCGCACGGCAGGCCGCGCAGAACTCCAGCAGGCCGCCCTCGCGATCCTCCTCCTGGCGGGGATCGAGGGGGACAAAGGCGATATCGAAATGCCTGCCCCGGATGATATCCATCTGCTTTGTGTATTTGGCCGCCATGCGTATATTATACTCCCGGCTCTCCTCCTGCCAGACCCAGCGGTTGAGGTCCCCCGCGTGGTATATCGTCCTGCCCTCGAGGGCGACGATAAAGGCGACCCCTTCGTCGGTGCTTTTGAGTGTCTCGATGTGAAGTGGTCCGGCGTCAAGGCTCTCGCCGTGACGCACCCTTACGATATCCTCTGCGCCGCCGCAGCTGCCGACGTCGCGGGAGAGTATATATGTGACCCCGCCCGGGCGGCCGCGAAGGGAGAATATGTCGGGATTGAAATGGTCGCGGTGCCGGTGGCTGACAAAGACATAGAGGGGCACATCTGGGTCAAAGGCCGGGATATCGCCGGTATAATAGTCGAAAATAAGGGCGGCCTTTTCGGTCTCGGCGGCAAAACCGCTGTGACCGATGTATGTTATTTTCATCTGACCACCTCATCACGATAAAGTGTTTTGGATATATGAATTATAAACCACATCCCGCCCGGTGGCAATAAGGTAATTGCGCCGGCGGCAGATAGGTGCTATCATTGGGCTGTAAAAAATAAACGCAGGGAGCGGATAACAATGAAAGCATCTATCATCTATCATTCCAAAAGCGGCTATACCGAAAAGATGGCCGGTCTTATCAAAAAGGGCATGGAGAGCCAGGGCCTTGAGGTAAAGACCTTCTCCATCGACGCAGTCGACGAAGAGTGGACAGAAGAGAGCAAGTGCGTCATCGTCGGCACGCCGACATATTATGCCGACCTGAGCGCCGATATGAAGGTCTTTCTCGAGACCCTCGGCAAATACGGCGTTGCCGGAAAGCTGGGCGGCGCCTTCGCCACGGCCCGCTTTGTCTATGGCGGCGGCGAGAGCGCCATTTCGACCATCCTTCACCATATGCTGGTCTGCGGCATGATGGTCTATTCCTCGGGCGGGACAGAGAAGCCCCCCATCCATCTCGGCCCCGTCGCCATAAACGATATGGAGCAGACCGAGGCCGTATTCGAGGATTACGGCCGCCGTATGGCACAGCAGGCCAAGGCCGTTTTCAAAGACTGATAAACCGATAGGTAAACAGAAGCCTCCCGTGCGGATATACCGCGCGGGAGGCTTGGGTTTTAATGGGGTCATTTCTGCGTCGGGGTTATCACAGTCGCCTGTGTGTAGAATGACACGATATTGAGCAGCTCGACATACAGGGCGGCGGGCATGGCGCAGTACCATGTATAGATCGTCTGCTCTTCTCCCGCATCGCCGCGGGCGGATTTTCTGACTTCGAGAACAAGCGATTCACGGTTTATATTTTCGAAGGACAGCTGTTCGGATACATCTATAAAGTTCACCGTGTATTTTTCGCCCGCTGCATTGCCGGTATCAAGGATCATATAGACATTGGAGCGTCTCTTGCCTGCTTCGGCGGCGGTATGGAAGGTGTCCCATCCGGTTTTCTGCCTGAAGGGGGTCATATGCGAACACAGCTCGATGATCTGTTCCTTAACGGCGGCTTTATCGACGGAATAGTTGTTGGTATCATCCTGAAGAGCGGAATTGTGGATATACATCTTTCCGCTGCGCCATTCGTCCTTTGACCAGAGGGTATTTTCCTCTTTTTCCGGAATAAACGCATATATCAGCAGACCGAGAAAAAGAAGGCACAGGATCGCGGCCGACCATATCGGGACATTCACTTTCTTTTTAAGCATTTCGATCAGCTCCTATCGGCCGAGGCAAGCTCTCCGCTGTAGCTTTCAAGAATATTGCACAGCTCGGCGTAGTCATCTGCCGGGATTGTATAATACCAGGCGTTTTCTGTTATATCACCACGGTCTCCCCGGCCGTAGACGGTCAGCTCGACAACGGGCCGGTCACGATACGGATGGTCAAAGGCCAGATGATCGTATATATTAAGTATCATTATACGACAGCCGTCTTTTGTCTCTTTGCGCCTCATATCGCCGAATGACACATATGTCGGCCTGCCGGCTCTTTCTTTGGACGGGCCGTGGGACGGCTCGAGGACGAGGGATTCTGGGCGGAAGGGTTCCATCCGGCGGCACAGAGCCACGATCCGTTCGCGGGTGTCATCGTCGCTGACGATAAAGCTCGGGGGCCCCTGCAATTTCGAGTTCTGGATAAACATTTCCCTTTCTCGCCAGTCGTCGATCGACCATAGCTGTTCTTCCTTTTGGAGCATTGGGAGGACAGTATATACCGCGAGGCCGATGAAAAGCAGCAGGAATAGGGCTATGACCCAAACGGGCAGCTTTATTGTGCGTGTCATGTGCCACCTCCGTTGTGTAAAATGGTTTCGGGCGATTTATAATTGATATCATTCGATCGTGATCTGCCCGGTTTTTCTGTTAAGCATTACTTCCTCTCCATGATTATACGAAATAAGTTCTTCAAATAAGTTTACATAGGCGTCGGGAGGCATTGTACAGTACCACATTAATTCATTTTCAAAGGTATCACTACCGGATTTTCGGGTGACCTTGCTGACCCAAATAATAGGCGCGTCACGGTTGACATAGTCAAGAGATATCTGCTTTGACACATTAAAAAAACGAACATAGTATGTTTCGACAATACCATCCGGTGTGATATTGATAAGTCTGAAGTTTCCGCGAGTAGATTCATATTCACTGCTGTCATTTGAGCTGTCTTTTCTGTCGTCGGGGCTTTCACCAAGTGCGAGTTCATAGTAGAGAAGGACGGGTCTGTACGGCTTGATCTTTGTGCAGAGGTTTAATACTCTTTCCTTAAAAGCGGCACAGTCAGGATCTGATTCGTCAACGGTCAGATGTATGTTTTTATCCGAACGATTATCGACATACATCTCGTAATCCCGCCAGTCGTCGATCGACCAGAGCTGCTCTTCCTTTTGGAGAATTGGGAGGACAGCATACGCCGCGAGGCCGATGAAAAGCAGCAGGAATACGGCTATGACCCAAATGGGCAGCTTTACGGTCTTGATAATTATTCGCATACTTGGAGTACAGAGGCTATTCTAAGTGTGAGCGCATTTCCACCGGGAATGTAATAGTATTCAAAATCATTTACGACTATACTTGCTCCATATGCTCCTGTATAAGGATCCATATACGAAATAGAACCAAGTTGAGATACATTACGATAGGCAACATATCCACGCAAAACAACAGCGTGACCAGGCCTTTCCGTAACAGCTGTTTCTGTTTCTAATATGCAAGAGGCAAAAAAAGGAGTGTTGTCAAATAATATTTTTGAGCGGAATTGATCCCAACTTAATTGATCATCTCTGAAGAAAATAGGAGATAAGCCATAAGCTTCTAATACATTTTCAGCAATGCCAATGTTTCCAGCTTCGTATTTTTTGATATTTGCTTTATTATAAACATCATCAATTGTTGTATTAGTACCATAATATTTCCTGATAGAAGCTACGCAGGCAGCCCAGCACTGTAATGAATCCTCCGCCTGCTTAATTGTGGGAACATCGAGGTAATAATATCTATCAAAATATTCTTCAGGACCGCTTTGCGTTGAAACAATGTTGTCGCGCACAACTGTAAGAACATGCTGGGGACGAAGGTTTGCCGTTGATTGGACAGCCATATCCGGGTGTTCTTTTATACTCGAGAGTGATGGCATATCGTAAGTGGAAGCAGCTGCAAGCTCAACATCTCCATCAGCATAGAAATATGCTCCATCACGATCAAAGATCAACGCGAAGTTCTTGTCTTTACAGGATGATTCTTCATATTCCTGAACATAATATGAAGAGATTTGAATGTTCAGCTTTCCGGACTTAGAGTAAAAAGCCATGACCGTCGCTACCCATTTATCATTGCTCATTATAGGGAAATATGATATATCGGGTTTTGAAAGTTCGCCGTCGATCCCAAGAACGTATGCCGGTATCTCGTTGCCGAGGTATAAGGTTGAGAAATCGACATCCTTCATGCCATATTGCTCTTTTTCCATTTCTATAAACGGGAGCATATTGTTAACCAAGGCTATCAGTTCATTTTTGGCAGATGTATTTTCTGATATAGCCTTATCAGATGCGAAAGAGGGAACGATAACAGAGAGAATGAGGGCCGCAACGAGACAAAAACCTATAATTCTTTTTTTCATGGTGTTCTCCTTTCAAATCAAATATCAAATTGTGATTGTTGGGAATCGTTTCAGGCGTATAGATCGAGTATATATGATTTGATCTATGCGCCTTAAAAAATGGTTTTGATCTTACCTCGCCATATTTGAGCTATATGCCATAATTCAAATAGTCTTTTATTATAATGGAACATGATGTTACTCCTTTTAAGAAAATCAAAAAATAAATGTAACTTATCTATAATATATCATACCAATATCTGTCTTTCAATATATTGCATAAAGTTTTCAA
>CAKUAK010000127.1 GCA_934636325.1 uncultured Eubacteriales bacterium | reverse complement strand
TTCTCGTTGATTCGATCTTTTATCTTACGGATCAGACCGGCTGGCCCTCTTCTTCGGGGGAGTCGATGTTTTCGGCGGGCTCTGACTCGGTTTCAGGCTGCGAAGCGGCGGGAGCAGAGGTCTGGATGGTGATGCTGGGTGTCCGGTTTCCGCCGACAACGCTCCCGGCCACGACGCCCGACAGGATCGACTTGAGGTCGATGCCGGTCGATTCTCTCATGCCGTCGACGATCTGGTCGGCGCTGGTCATGACGTCGCGCACAAGGCGGGTCGAGTTGCCGTCGCCGTACATGACGATCTTGTCAGTCTGGGCCAGCGGTGCGGCGGCATTCCTGACGACCTCTGGCAGGGCCGACAGATACATTTCAAGGATAGAGGCTTCGCCCATCTTGCGTTGGGCCTCGGCCTTCTTTTCGATGGCCTCGGCTTCGGCAATACCCTTGGCGCGGATACCGTCGGCCTCCTGCTCCATGGCGAAGCGCAGGGCTTCGGCCTCGGCCTTTTTGGCCTCGGCGTCGCGCAGGGCCTCATAGGTGCGGGCTTCGGCATCGCGCTGGCGGCGGATAAGGTCGGCCTCGGCCTCCTTTTCGGCCTTGTACTTCATGGCGTCGGCCTGCTTGCGGACGTCGGCGTCGAGCTGACGCTCCTTAAGGGCGATTTCCTTTTCGGCCAGCTCGGATTCTTTTTCCTTGCGGGCGATATCGGCGCTGACCTTTGTTACCTCGATGATCTTCCTCTGGCTTTCCTGCTGGATCTCATAGGCAGCATCGGCCTCGGCCTTCTTGGTATCGGCCTTGACCTGCATCTCGGCCTGCTGGATCGAAAGCTCGGCGTTCTGTTCGGCGATCATCTTCTGGGCCTGGACCTTGACGGCGTTGGCCTCCTGCTCGGCGTTGGACGATGCGATAGATATGTCGCGCTGGGCGTTGGCTTTGGCGATCTGGGCGTTTTTGCGTATCTGTTCGACATTGTCGATACCCATATTCTCGATCGTACCGGCACTGTCCTTAAAGTTCTGGATATTGAAGTTGACGACCTCGATGCCCAGCTTCTGCATGTCGGGCACAACATTTTCGGTTATCTTCTTGGCAACACCCTGGCGATCCTGGACCATCTCTTTAAGGCCAACAGAACCGACGATCTCTCGCATGTTGCCTTCAAGGACCTGGGTGACGAGGGATATCAGCTCGCTCTGGTGCATGCCGAGCAGCGATTCAGACGCGCGCTCGAGAAGCTGGAGATCGGACGATATCTTGATATTGGCGACGCCGTCGACAGTCACGTTGATGAACTCGTTGGTCGGGACTGCCTCACTGGTCTTGACATCGACCTGCATGACGCGAAGCGACAGCTTGTCGACCCTCTCGAAAAAAGGCACGCGCCATCCGGCTTTACCGATAAGTATCCTTCTCTTCCGAAGGCCCGATATGATATAGGCCGTATCGGGGGGCGCCTTGAGATAGCCGAGAATGAGAAGAACTATGACGATGATGGCTGCTGCGATGGTGCCGATACCGGCGGGGCTGAGTAAAAAGTCCATATTTATCCTCCTTATTTTTGGTGATATTATTGATACTTGAAGAAAACAGCTTTTGTTCCTCCGGCAGGAACGACGTATACGTCCAAAGGTTTGGTACGATGGTATAAAAAAAGACCTTTACCGCACTTTTGGTGCGATAAAAGTCTTGTAAAAATCTTTCGATTTCTGTGCGCCCGGGCATTTCTGCCGTGATGGCGGTGCACACGACCGATAAGCTCTATACCGATCGAACTACTCCCTTTTGATGGCTATATATTATCATTTTTGGGGCCGATCGTGCAACGGCAAATTACGACAAAAAAATAACATAATCGTTGTGCAGCCGCCATAATATATGGTCTTTTCACGGTATATCATCGATTTACGGCCTTTTTCTTGAGCTATCAGGTATAGGCTAAAGCCCTATCATATCCTTTACCGGCAGGGCAAAGACTATGGCCCCAGCCTCGCTCTTGAGGCCGCACTGGCGATTTATAGCCTCCATGATGGTGCGGCTGTCATCCTCCGGCGCGATTATGGCAAGGATATCTTTCTCATCGCGCAGGTTGACGCCGAGGATATTTTCGGCGCTCTGACCGCCGAGACCTTTGGC
Source organism: uncultured Eubacteriales bacterium (assembly GCA_934636325.1). Classification (GTDB taxonomy): domain Bacteria; phylum Bacillota; class Clostridia; order Oscillospirales; family Butyricicoccaceae; genus RGIG1902. Next base: position 14,682 of record CAKUAK010000127.1, on the reverse strand, counting down.
ATGGAGCACCGTGCCGCCGGTGGCTCCGGCTGTCCGGGCGGCCTCCATGACGGTGTCGGAGAATCCGGAGGAGAATACTGATACTATAAGGGTGAACTTCACTGTGTCATCCGCCTTTCTTTGTTGTTCGGGGCTTGGAAGCGAGTCGAGATAGGAATCAGCAAGGGAATTTATTCCCGCAAGGGGCAGGGTAAAGGCAATGCCGCGTCCCGGGTTGCGTATCGCCATCCGGCGGCTTATGGCGGCCATGACGCCCGGCACAAGGCATGCCGGTGTTATGCTGAACACAACGGCCTTGTCGCGGCTGCCAAGGCCCAGCATGGACAAAAGCTCTGACCGGGCGGTACCGAAGCCGATGCATCCGAAATTGAGCTCCAGCTTCTGCCCGCTGCAAAGATCGGCTATTATTTTGCCCTTGTCGCGGTCGACAATGGCGACAAGAAGGCGCGGGGCGGAAGATTTTCTGTTTTCCATCTGTCAGTCCTCCTCGTAATAGGTCATCGACATTGCCATGACCTCGGTCTCGAGGCTCTCGGCCCGCTGGACGGCCTTCTGGCGGCGATCGGACAGGCAGCCCATGATCTGAAGGGTTATAAGGGGCGTCATGGCCACCATGGCGACTATGCCGAAGGCTTGGGTCAGCATATTTGCCCCGACCCCTTCGCATGCGCCCATGGCAAAGGGAAGGAGAAAGGCCGCCGTCATCGGGCCGCTGGCGACCCCGCCCGAATCAAAGGCGATGGCGGTATATATCTTCGGCGTGACAAAGGTAAGGCTGAGTGCCAGCGTATATCCGGGGATAAGAAAATACATAAAGGGTATATCGAATATGATACGGCACATCGAAAGAGAGAGGGAGAGCGCAATGCCGAGGGACAGCGAGCGCAGCACGGCCTTTTCGGATATTGCGCCGCCCGAAAGCTCTTCGACCTGCTTTGTCAGGACATGGACGGCCGGTTCTGCCGCCACGATGAACCAGCCCATGACGGCGCCCAGCGGGATGAGTATCCATGACATTCCCGTCCCGGCCAGCTGGCGGCCGATCATGTATCCGGCGGGCATGAAGCCGACATTGACGCCGGTCAGGAAGAGGACCAGCCCCACATATGTATAGCCGAAGCCGATCAGCATACGCTTCATGGCCGATGGGCGGAAGCGGCGGGTGACGGCCTGGAAGATGAAGAGCATGGCGACCAGAGGCGATATGGCCACCGTGACTTCGCGGATATATTCGGGCAGGGCGCGGGCGAAAAGGCGCGCGACCTCGACCGAGGTGGCGGCATCGGGAATGGTGATTGCGCTGTACTGTGCGCCGTCGGGCCGGAAGATCATGCTTAGTATCAGCACGGCTATGACAGGCCCCATGCTGCATATGGCGACAAGGCCGAAGCTGTCGCTCTGGGAATCATTATCGCTTCGCAGCATCGAAAGACCGATGCCCATTGCCATTATAAATGGGACGGTTATCGGCCCTGTCGTCACTCCGCCCGAATCGAAGGCCAGCGGTATGAAGTCGCCGGGGGCAAAGGCCGCAAGGACGAACATCAGCGGATAGAATATCAGCAGCAGCCTTGAGAGCGGCAGATGGAATACGATCCTCAAAAGCGCGACGATGAGGAATATCCCGACGCCGGCCGCGACCGTAAGGATAAGGGTACGGTCGGGTATCGACGGTACCTGTGTGGCCAGAACCTGAAGATCAGGTTCGGCTATCGTTATCATCGCACCGATGATGAAGCACAGGGCAAGGGCAAAGCTGTGTTTTTTCGATCTGGCGATGGCGATGCCGACACCTTCGCCGAAGGGCAGCATGGCCATATCGGCACCCAGTGAGAAAAAGCCCATCCCGACGACCAGCATGGCAGCACCGGCAAGGAATATCATTAAAACGCCCGAGGGAAGCGGCACGAGCAGCGCGCAGACGATAAGCACGATGCAGGCTATCGGCATGGTCGAGGCAAGGGCCTCGTTTATTTTTTCTATAAGGTTTTCCATTAAAGCCCCCTTGTTAAAAAAAGAATTAATGACTACCCATATACTATATCATATTCTAAAGGACAAAAGTAAACGTAAAATGGTTTTTAACAAAAAATATACAAATGCCTTTGAACGCCTGCGCAGCGCAAAAAACCGGCGGGAGCTTTCCCGCCGGTTTAATATTAAGGCTGAGTCCTTTCTTTCCTTCTGAGTATGGCAAAACGGATAAAGAAAAGCACCGCTGCAACAAATCTCATGATACTGGAGAAGTACATCGTCCCGACGGAGCCTACTCGCGTATACAGCGCGACGCCGCAGAGGGGAGCGACAAAGTTGGATATCTGCATTACAAGGTTGTATATGCCGATATACAGTGACTTATTTTCTTCGGGCAGGTTGTCAAGCATATCGTTGAACAGTCCCAGCTGGAAGCCCGGAGCTGTACCGCCGCTGAAAATATAACTTATAAATATTACCCAGAAATTTCTTGTTATAACGGTCAAAGCAGGGACAAGGGCACAGCAGAACAGCCCTGCAACGGTAGCCCCGCGCGGGCCATGGCGCTCTATCCTCTTGCCCCACCATGGCGAAAGAAGGGTCACCGCACCATAGGATACGACATCGAAAAGCCCTTTTGTTGCCTCGTTGAAGCCGACTTCGCGTATAAGGTAAAGGAAAAACATCGGCCAGGCGCACTGCCACGAGAAATAAAAGACGAAGAGCAGCACAAGGAAGATGCAGAACCGGGGATGCTTTTTGAGATCCCTTATGGCCGAGATAAACTCTTTGAGCGGCGCTGATGAGTTTGAACGCTGCGCATGCTCGCGGGGCGGACATTGGGTGCGGGATATGGCGATGCGCTGGAATATCGAAGCGGCAAAGGCTATCATATAGAATATCTGATAGGCCAGTATCTTCTGGGGCTGGGTCTTGCAGAGATAGCTCAAGATAAGGCTGCCGCCCATGATGGTGACGACCGGCACGGCATTGGTCATCATCTGGCGCATGGCATAGGGCATCGCCCTTTTGTTTGCCGGGTATAGATCGGAAAAATAGCTCTGCCACGAGACGGTATAGCATATATACGGAATGTTCCAGAGGGATATACCGATTATGAAGAACCAGTATCCCCGGTCGCCGAGAAAGGGCGACATGGCGACGATGGGCAATATGACGCCGCAGACCGTTATCGCCGTGCATAGGAACTTCTTTTTGTCCTTGACCATGTCGATATAAAGCGAGGCCGGGAGCAGGATGAATAGGGCGCAGAAGGAGGGCAGCGAGCTTATCAGCCCGATGGCGATCTCATCGGCCCCCATGGCCGATGCAAAGAGCTGATAAAATGGGTTGGTAAGCTGAAGCACCATGCCGGCGAACAGCGCCTCGGCCATTATCATTGGGGTGTTGCTGTCTTGGAATATCCCGCGTGATCTGATGCTGCGGCGCATTTCGTGGAAGAGACCCATATGTTTACCTCGCAAAATATATTTTGAATGACATGGCAGGACAGCGGGCTTTCTCGGCCGCGGCGATTTTCAATGCCGGGTCACACTTTCTTAATATAGATTATACTGTAAGCATGGGTACATTTCAATAAAATAATTGGGGATCAAAGCCGTGAAAATAAAATGCAAATCATATATCTTTTGATCTGCCCGGGGCGGCATTTATGGATAAAGTGACAAAATGCGCCATCGGTCGATCTTTACCGTTGCAAAATTGTTTCCTTTGTTGTATGATTGGGATATATTTCATGCGGGACGGAGGTCTGGCTGCCATGATGTTCAAAGACTTAATGTATGTTTTTGTTATGTCTCTCGGCGGCATAGCTGCGCCCCATGATAGAAAATATAGGCGATCAATGTAAAAAGCACCCTTTTCATGGGTGCTTTTAGCTTTAGTTTTAAATGTATTTTTATGGGAAAATAATTTGAAGCAAAAAGCTGACCGCCGGTCAAAACAGGAAGAAATATGGAAAATGAAAGGATGGGATCATGAAAAAAGTAATCGTTGTTATGGGTTCGGATTCCGACCTGCAGGTGATGGAGGGGGCCATAAGGGCGCTCAAGAGCTTTTCCGTCCCCTTTGACGTCCGCATAGTATCGGCCCACCGCACTCCGGCGGCGGCCGAGGAGCTCTCAAAGACAGCCGAAGAGCAGGGCGCCGGCGTCATCATCGCGGCGGCGGGCAAGGCCGCCCATCTTGCCGGTGTCATGGCGGCCAACACGATATTGCCGGTCATCGGCGTGCCGATAAAGTCGAGCACCATGGACGGCATGGACAGCCTTCTCTCGACGGTACAGATGCCATCCGGCATACCGGTGGCGACGGTCGCCATAAACGGCGCCGAGAACGCCGCCCTGCTGGCCATCCAGATACTGGCCGGAAGCGAGCCCCAGCTTGCGCAGGCTCTTCGCACATATAAAAAAGAAATGGAAAAAAAGGTCCTTGATAAGGACGAGGCCATAAGAAAACAATACAGCATAACGGAGGCAGAAATATGAAAAAGCTCGAACAGCTCTATGAAGGCAAGGCAAAGAAGGTTTTCGCAACAGACGATCCCGAACTCTTTATCGTCGATTATAAGGATGACGCAACGGCTTTCAACGGCGAGAAGAAGGGCACCATCGTCGGCAAGGGCGTTATCAACAATAAGGTCACCAACTTCCTCATGCAGAAGCTGGAGGCCGAGGGCGTTCCCACCCATTTCGTAAAGCAGCTCTCCGACCGCGAGACCCTTGTAAAGAAGGTCTCTATCGTTCCCCTCGAGGTCATTATCCGCAATATCTCCGCCGGTTCCTTTGCAAAGCGCTACGGCGTCGAAGAGGGAATCGTTTTCGATCAGCCGACCATCGAGTTCTCCTACAAGAACGACGAACTGGGCGATCCCCTTATCAACAGCTATCATGCACTGGCCCTCAAACTGGCCACAGCCGAAGAGCTCGAGACCATCAAGAAATATGCCTTTGCCGTCAATAAGTTCCTAAAGGCCTTCATGAAGGACAACGGCATTGACCTTGTCGACTTCAAGCTCGAGTTCGGCCGCCTGAGCGACGGCACAATCGTTCTGGCCGACGAGATCTCGCCCGACACATGCCGCTTCTGGGACAGCAAGACCCACGAGAAGCTGGATAAGGACCGTTTCCGCAGGGATCTCGGCAATGTAGAGGACGCCTATCAGGAGATTCTCCGCAGGCTGATGGGAGAATAAAAGAATGGGCGGCTTTTTCGGAATAACATCGAAGAATTCCTGTGCCTATGACCTCTTTTTCGGCGTCGATTACCATTCTCATCTCGGAACACGCCGCGGAGGTATGGCCATGTATGACCAAGAGCTGGGCTTCCAGCGTGCCATACACAATATAGAAAACTCGCCTTTCAGGACTAAGTTTGAAAGCGATGTAGAGATGATGCACGGGAATATCGGCATTGCCTGCATAAGCGATTATGAGCCGCAGCCCCTGCTGATCCGCTCACATCTCGGAAATTACGCTCTTACGACGGTCGGCAAGATCAACAACGAGGACGAGCTTGCGGCCCATATACTCGGCCAGAACCGCCATTTTCTTGAAATGAGCGGCGGAAAGATAAATGCCACCGAGCTGGTCGCTTCGCTTATCAACGAGGCCGACTCGATCCCGCAGGGCATACGCCACGCCCAGGAGCTTATAAAGGGCTCGATGTCGATGCTGGTGCTGACCAGCGAGTGCATCTATGCCGCCCGCGATTTTTATGGGCGTCTGCCGGTCATGCTGGGTCAGCGCGAGGATGGCTATGCCATCTCCTTCGAGTCCTTTGCCTATCAGAAGGTCGGCTATGACGATCTGCGCGATCTCGGCCCGGGCGAGATAGTAAAGGTTACGCCCGAGGGCATAGAGGTCCTGAATCCCCCCGAAAAGAAGATGCGCATATGCGCCTTCCTCTGGACATATTACGGCTATCCCAATTCCCATTACGAGGGACGCACCGTCGAGACCATGAGATATAAATGCGGCGAGATCATGGCGCAGCACGATATCGACGAGGGTGTCGCCGGGGACTGCGACTTTGTCGGAGGCATCCCCGACAGCGGCACGGCCCATGCCATCGGATACGCCAATCGCGCCGGGATACCCTTTGCACGTCCCTTCATCAAATACACGCCGACATGGCCGCGCAGCTTCATGCCGGTAAACCAGAACATGAGGAACCTTGTCGCAAGGATGAAGCTGGTCCCCGTAAAGGATCTCATCGAGGGCAAGCGCCTTCTGATGGTCGACGATTCGATCGTCAGGGGAACGCAGACCCGCGAGACGGTAGAGTTCCTTTATAACAACGGCGCGAAAGAGGTCCACATCCGTTCGGCATGTCCTCCGCTGACCTACGGATGCAAATACCTTAACTTCTCGCGCTCCAGCTCGGAGATGGAGCTGATCGCCCGCAGGGTCATAATGAAGCTCGAGGGCGAGGATGGCCTCAAGCATCTGCCCGAGTATTCCGATACGGCCACCGCCCGCGGTAAGGCCATGATAGAGGAGATCGGGCGCGAGCTCCATTTCTCGTCGCTGCGCTTCCAGACGGTCCAGGGCGAGCTCGATTCGATCGGCATCGACCCCGAGAATGTCTGCACATACTGCTGGACCGGCAAAGAATAACTGAAAGGGATTAAACATAATGAGCTATAAAAGCCACAGCGAGAGCTACGCCAGGGCCGGAGTCGACATCGAGGCCGGATACGAGGGCGTAAAGCTCATGAAAAAGCACATCGAGCGCACCTTTATTCCCGGCGTTGTATCAGATATAGGCGGCTTCGGCGGTCTGTTCGCCCCCGATCTTACCGGGATGAGCCAGCCTGTGCTGGTGTCGGGCACCGACGGCGTTGGCACAAAGCAGCGCATAGCCCAGCTGATGGACAAGCATGATACGGTCGGCATCGACTGCGTCGCCATGTGCGTCAACGATATCATCTGCTGCGGTGCGCGCCCGATAATCTTCCTTGACTATATCGCCATAGGAAAGAACGTGCCTGAAAAGGTAGCCTCGCTGGTCTCCGGCGTGGCAGAGGGCTGTGTCCAGGCCGGATGCGCCCTTATCGGCGGAGAGACCGCCGAGCATCCGGGAACGATGGCTGCCGATGATTACGATCTGGCCGGCTTTTCGGTCGGTATCGTCGACCGCTCGAAGGTGCTCGACAACAGCAGGATGAAGCCGGGAGACATCATAATCGCCATGCCTTCTTCGGGTATCCACTCCAACGGATATTCGCTGGTACGCAAGGTCTTTGACGTCGAGCATGCCGATTTAGGCCTCTACTGCGCCGACCTCGGCATGACCCTGGGCGAGGCCCTTCTGACCCCCACGGTCATATATGTAAAGCCGGCGTTGGCCGCCATCGCCGCCGCAGATATCAAGGGAATAAGCCATATCACCGGCGGCGGCTTCTATGAAAATATACCCAGGTCGATACCCGACGGCCTGTGCGCAAAGATCAATAAAACGGCCATTGATATTCCCCCCATTTTCCACATGCTCCAGGCCCAGGGCGACATACCCGAAAGGGATATGTTCAACACATACAACATGGGTGTTGGCATGACGATGGTGGCGTCGGCAGATACGGCCGACAAAGCAATCGAGACCCTTCGCACTTCCGGCTGTGACGCCTATGTCCTCGGCGAGATAGTCAGCGGCGGCGAAAAGGTGGAGTTATGCTGAAAATAGCGGTTTTTGTGTCGGGAGGAGGGACCAACCTCCAGGCGCTTATAGACTGCCGTGACAGGGGAGAGCTTGGCGGCGAGATAGCCGCCGTCATCTCCTCGAGAAAGGACGCCTACGCCCTCGTCAGGGCTGAAAAGGCCGGGATCAAGGGATATTACGTCCCGGGACGCGGCTTTTCGCCCGAGGAATACAGCCGCAGGATAGACGAGCTGCTGGAAGCCGAGGTTCGACCCGATCTCATCGTCCTTGCCGGGTATCTCAAGATATTCAGCGCCGAGTTCTGCAAGAAATACAGCGGCCGGATAATAAACATCCATCCGTCGCTCATCCCCTCCTTCTGCGGTGCTGGCATGTATGGGCTCCATGTCCACGAGGCCGCACTGGCAAGGGGGGTCAAGGTGACGGGAGCCACCGTGCACTTTGTCGACGCCGTCACCGACGGCGGGCCGATAATCTTCCAGAAGGCAGTTGAGATAGAGCCGGACGATACGCCCGAAATACTTCAGAAGCGGGTCATGGAGCAGGCCGAGCATGTCTTGCTGCCGCGGGCTGTGGCCATGTTCTGCAAGGGACGGCTGAAAACAGAAGGGGGCGTTGTGCGCCTCCTGCCCGAAATTACAGATTAGGAGAGTAATATGCAGGCTTTGAAGATTGAAGAGCATCTGAAAAATAATTCATATCCCGGCCGCGGAATCACCATCGGACGGACCGTTGACGGAAAACGTGCCGTTATCATCTATTTTATCATGGGCCGCAGCGAGAACAGCCGCAACCGCATTTTCGAAGAGACAGAGGACGGCATACGCACAAAGGCCTTTGATCCCTCCAAGCTGACCGACCCATCGTTGGTCATCTATCACCCGGTCAGGAGGGTCGGCGATATCACGGTCGTCACCAACGGAGATCAGACCGACACCATTCGCGACGCCCTTCTTGAAGGAAAGACATATATCGATGCACTGCGCACACGCTGCTTCGAACCCGATCCTCCGATCTATACTCCGAGGATTTCGGGCATGGTCATGCCCAACGGCTCTTATGTCCTGTCGATACTCAAGAGCTGCGGCGGAGATCCCGACTGCAATAGCCGTTTCTTCTACGAGTATGATCTGCCCAAGCCCGGCATGGGTCATTTTATCCACACATATCAAGAGAATTTGCCTACCCCCCCGTCTTTCGAGGGCGAGCCGAGGCCGGTCATGATCGAGGGCGGATGCTCCGATATCGCCGAAAATGTCTGGCAGAGCCTCGACGGGGATAACAAGGTCTCGCTTTTCGTCCGCACGATAGAGCTTGAGACCGGCAAGGAAGAGACCGTCATAGTCAACAAGAATCACTAAGGAGATCATAATGAAAGAGCTTGAACTCAAATACGGGTGCAACCCCAATCAGAAGCCCTCGAGGATCTTCATGGAATGCGGAGAGCTTCCCATCGAGGTGCTGTCGGGACGCCCCGGATATATAAACTTTATGGATGCGCTCAACAGCTGGCAGCTGGTAAAGGCCCTCAAGGAGGCCACAGGCCTGCCTGCTGCCGCCTCCTTCAAGCATGTCAGCCCCGCAGGCGCGGCGCTGGGAAAAGAGAGGCTGAGCGATGTCGAGAGAGCCATCTATTTCGTTCCGGACGGCCTTTCTCCGCTGGCCAATGCCTATGCCCGTGCAAGGGGGGCCGACCGTCTTTGCTCCTACGGCGATTGGGCGGCGCTGTCCGACATATGTGACGAGGATACGGCGCGCCTTATCTCCCGAGAGGTCTCCGACGGCGTCATCGCCCCGGGGTATACCGACGCCGCACTGGAGATCCTGAAAAACAAGCGCAAAGGCGGGTATAATGTTGTCCGCATCAATCCCGATTATGCCCCCTCACCCGTCGAGCGCCGCAACATTTTCGGCATAACCTTCGAACAGGGGTATAACGATCTCAAAATAACCGAAGAGATGCTGGGTAATATCGTCACAAAAAACAAAGAATTGCCCGAACAGGCAAAGCTTGATATGCTGACCGCTCTCATAACCCTAAAATATACCCAGTCTAACTCGGTCTGTTATGTCAAGGATGGGCAGACCATCGGAGTCGGCGCAGGGCAGCAGTCCCGCATACATTGTACACGTCTTGCCGGAAGCAAGGCCGACAACTGGTATCTGCGCCAGCATCCCTATGTTCTCGATCTTCAATTTGTCGATAGGGTAAAAAGACCCGACAGGGACAATGCCATCGATATTTATATTTCGGATGAATACGAGGATATCCTTGCCGACGGAGTATGGCAGAATACCTTTAAGGTCAAGCCGCCTGTGTTGACGGCCGAAATGAAGAAGGAATGGATTGCAAAAAATACCGGCGTCACCGTCGGCTCGGACGCCTTCTTCCCCTTTGGAGACAACATCGAGAGGGCGCGCAAGTCGGGAGTATGCTATGTGGCTCAGCCCGGTGGCTCGATAAGGGACGACAACGTCATTGAAACGGCCGATAAATACGGCATGGTGATGTGCTTTACGGGCATCCGCCTGTTCCATCATTAATACCGCGGCTTACGGAGCGTGAAAAGATGAAGATACTGATAATTGGCGGAGGCGGGAGAGAGCATGCCGTGGCAAAGGCCATCATGCGCAACGTCGCTGTCGAAAAGATATGGGTGGCGCCGGGCAACGGGGGTACGGCTTCTTTCTGCGAAAATGTCGACATCGAGGCGACCGATCTGGAGGGAATACTGGCCTTCTGCCTGGAAAAGCATCCAGATTTTGTCGTCGTCACACCCGACGATCCTCTGGCCCTCGGCATGGTCGATCTGCTTGAGGAAAACGACATAGCCTGCTTCGGCCCGACACGTGCGGCTGCCAAGCTGGAATGGTCAAAGAATTACGCCAAAGAATTCATGAAGAAATACAGGATACCCACGGCCGAGTACCACCTCTGCGAGGACGCCAAGGCGGCCAAGGCCTATGCCAAGAAGTGCCCGGTCCCGGTCGTCGTAAAGGCCGACGGGCTGGCCCAGGGCAAGGGGGTCGTCGTTGCACTGACCCGCGAAGAGGCTGTCGCCGCCCAGGCGCAGCTTTGCTACGGCAAGAGCGACCAGGCTGTTCTGTTCGAAGAAATGCTGGCAGGGCCCGAGGTCTCTGTCCTTTGCTTCACCGACGGAAAGACCATTGTTCCCATGCCGGCGGCTCAGGACCACAAGCGCGCCTATGACGGAGACAAGGGGCCCAATACCGGCGGCATGGGCGCGTTCTCGCCCGTGTCAGCCTATACGCCCCAGATCGCCAGCCGCTGCATGCACGAGATATTCATCCCTACCATCGAGGGCATGGCCAAAGAAGGCGCGCCCTTCAAGGGAGTTTTGTATTTCAGCCTTATGCTGACCGACGACGGCCCGAAGGTCATCGAGTATAACTCGCGCTTCGGCGACCCCGAGACACAGGCCGTGCTGCCGCTGCTCAATTCCGATCTGCTCAATATAATGATTGCCGTCCGTTCGGGCAAGCTCGACCGCGCAAAGGTCAAGTTCCTCGATAACTATTCGGCCTGTGTCGTCATGTCCAGTGGCGGATACCCCTCGGCTTACGAAAAGGGAAAGCAGATAACCGGCCTTGAAGAGGCCGAGAAATACGGCACGGTATACCATGCCGGAACACAGCGCCGCCCCGACGGCACATATGTGACCTCCGGCGGACGCGTGCTCTGCGTTTCATCGCTGGGACGCAGCCTGCGTCAGGCCCTGAGAAATTGCTATCGCGGGGTCGAGGCCATCAAGTTTGACGGCGCGTTTTACCGCAAGGATATCGGCAGCAAGGACGCCGCCATGACAAGGGAGGACTAATATGGCAAAGGTTTTCAGATGCTATACAGAAAAGCGCCCCGGCTATGACACCGAGGCAAAGGGACTTCTTGCCCGCCTTTCGGGCGAAGAGGGCATAAAGGGCCTGCGTCAGGTCAGGATACTCAACCGCTATGACTGCCAGGGCATCGACGAGGCCACATATCATCTGGCCTGTCAGGGTGTCTTTTCAGAGCCTGCCTGCGATAACGTCTATCACGAGACGATGCCCTTCGGCGGAGATTGGCAGCTTATAGTCGAGGCCCTGCCCGGCCAGTTCGATATGCGCGCCGATTCCTGCCGCCAGTGCATCGCCCTTATGACAAGGGGAGAGCGCCCGCTGGTCAAAAACGCCGTCGTGTATGTCTTTAACGGCGAGCTTTCCGACGAGGATAAAAAGAAGATAGCCCACAGCCTTATAAACCCCGTCGAGAGCCGTGAGGCCTCGGCCGACAAGCCCGAGAGCCTCGACGAGACATATCCCCATCCCGAGAATGTAAAGGTGCTGGACGACCTCATGTCGGAGAGCGACCTTGACGCATATATCGCGCATTATGGCCTTGCCATGGACAGCGCCGATCTGGCCTTCCTCCGCGATTATTTTCGCTCCGAGGGCCGCGCGCCGACCATGACAGAGCTCAGGATGATCGACACATACTGGTCGGATCACTGCCGTCACACCACATTTCAGACCCGCCTCGACAATATCACCATAGAGGATGACGACGTCAGGGCGGCCTATGACGAATATCTTGCCGGACGCCGTTTTGTTTACGGCGAAGCGGCCGAGCAGCGCCCCGTCACCCTTATGGATATCGCCACCGCGGGGACAAAGGTACTTAAAAAACAGGGAATCCTCAAAAACCTCGACGAGAGCGAAGAGATCAACGCCTGCTCGATAAAGATCACCGCCGATGTCGACGGCGAGGAACAGCCCTGGCTGCTCATGTATAAAAACGAGACCCATAACCACCCCACCGAGATAGAGCCCTTCGGCGGCGCGGCCACATGCCTGGGCGGCGCCATCCGCGATCCCCTGTCGGGACGCGCATATGTCTATCAGGCCATGAGGGTCACCGGCGCTGCCGACCCCAACCTGCCGCTTGACCAGACCCTTGAGGGCAAGCTGCCCCAGAGGACGATCTGCCGAAAGGCCGCCCAGGGCTACAGCTCTTACGGCAACCAGATCGGCCTTTCGACCGGCCTTGTATCCGAACTCTATCATCCCGGATATGTGGCCAAGCGCCTTGAGACAGGCGCTGTCGTCGCGGCGGCTCCCGAAGAGAATGTCGTCCGCGAGGTCCCGCAGCCCGGAGATATCATCGTCCTTCTGGGCGGCAAGACCGGCCGCGACGGCTGCGGCGGCGCGACCGGCTCTTCCAAGAGCCACAGCAGCCAGAGCCTCGAGACCTGCGGCGCAGAGGTGCAGAAGGGCAACGCCCCCGAAGAGCGCAAGATCCAGCGTCTTTTCAGAAACGGCGAGGCGACGCGCATGATCAAGCGCTGCAACGACTTCGGCGCGGGCGGCGTTTCGGTCGCTATCGGCGAGCTGGCCGACGGCCTTGAGATCGACCTTGACAAGGTGCCCAAGAAATACGACGGCCTTGACGGCACAGAGCTGGCCATAAGCGAATCCCAGGAGAGAATGGCCGTCGTCCTCGCGCCCGAAAATGTCGATGCATTCATCGCGCTGGCCGCCGCCGAGAACCTTGAAACGGCGGTCGTCGCCCATGTCACCGAAGAGCCGAGGCTTCGCATGTCCTGGCGCGGCAGCATCATCTGCGATATCTCCCGCGAGTTCTTAAACTCCAACGGCGCCGAAAAGCATGCCGATGTCATGGTCGGCCGTCAGCCGGCCGCCGATGAAGAGCTGCCCGCCGGAAATGTCGAGAAGAATATACTCGATCTGCTGAGCAGCGAGCGCTTCTGCCTCCAGAAGGGCCTTGGAACACGCTTCGACGGTTCGATCGGCGCGGCTTCGGTCCTCATGCCCTACGGCGGCAAAAACCAGCTGACCCCGACCCAGGTAATGGCCGCCAAGCTGCCCCTTATCAAGGGTCAGACGAATACGGCCTCGGTCATGGCCTATGGCTTCGATCCCTATCTGATGGAGAAGAGCCCCTATCACGGCGCCATCCAGTCGGTCGTATCGTCGGCCTCCAAGCTGGTCGCCGCCGGCTGCGATCCCGAGGGCGTATATCTCAGCCTTCAGGAGTTCTTTGAAAAGCCCAACCGCGTCCCCGAAAGGCTGGGCAAGCCCTTTGCCGCGCTGCTGGGCGCATACAAGGCCCAGAACGCCCTTAAAATGGCGGCTATCGGCGGCAAGGACTCTATGAGCGGTACATTCAACGATATAGACGTGCCTCCCACCCTTATCTCCTTTGCCATCACGACCCAGAGCGCCGGAAAGGTGCTCTCGCCCGAGTTCAAGGAAAAGGGCAGCCATGTCTATTATTTCGAGTGCCCCGAGGATATCGGCGAGGTGCTTGATTTCCTCAAGAGCTTCCACAAGCTGACCGAAAGCGGCCGGGTCCTGTCGGCATGGTCGGTGACCGGCGGAGGCATCATCGAGGGCATATGCAAGATGGCCATCGGCAACGATATCGGCTTTATCCTCGACGAGAGCTTTGACGAAAAGAAGCTCTTCGGCGGTTCCTTCGGCGGCATCATCGCCGAGCTTGATGACGAGTGCGAGGGTGTCCTTGTCGGCTATACGGGCGGCAGGAGCATAAAACTCCCCTCGGCGGATATTTCCCTTGAGGATGTCAAAAAGGCCCTTACAGGCACTCTCGAGGCCATTTATCCCACAAAGACGTCGCAGCAGGCAAGGGAAGTCCCGGCATACAGCTGCAAGATAAGGCCCGAGGCCTCCCGCATCAAGGTCGCCGTGCCCCAGGCTGTCATCCCCGTATTCCCCGGCACCAACTGCGAGTATGATACCCTCCGCGCCGTCGAGAGGGCGGGCGGCAAGGGCAGGATAGTCCTTATCCGCAACATGTCGGCACAGGCTCTGGAGGAATCGGCAAACGAGCTGATTGAGGCCCTCAAGTCGAGCCAGATGCTCATCATCCCCGGCGGCTTCTCCGGCGGCGACGAGCCCGACGGAAGCGGCAAGTTCATCCAGGCCTTCTTCCGCAATCCGGCCGTGACCGAGCAGATCCATGAGCTGCTTTATAACCGCGACGGCCTGGCC
>CAKUAK010000126.1 GCA_934636325.1 uncultured Eubacteriales bacterium | reverse complement strand
ATAACGTCATAGCGCCCATTTTCCTCGACGATGCGGCGGACGGCTTCGTCCTGAATGACGTCGCCGCAGACCGGAATACATTTATCTGCCGGGATGCCGTTATCGACCAGATTCTGCACGGCGGTCTTTACAGCCCCCTCTTCGATATCGCAGGAGACAAGGCTTTCACCGCCGAGCAGCATGGCGCAGCAGCCGAGTATGCCGCTTCCGCAGCCCATATCGAGCACATGCTTTCCCTGCCATTCGGTGGCGTCGATCTCTTCCATGCAGAGGCCGGTCGTGGCGTGAGAGCCGGTGCCGAAGCTCGAACCGGGATCCATGATGAGGACATGTCTGCCCTCGTCGTCATCTATCGTCTCCCACGAGGGTCTGACATAAAGACGTCCGCCGACCTTGAAGGGTTTATAATACTGTTTCCAGTTGTTTTCCCAGTCGCCGCTGTGTACCTTCTCTGTTTTAAGAACATACCGGCCGTCAGCGCCGATAATGCCCCCTACGCGCTCGAGCGCCGCGGCGCCATCCTCGGAATCGTCAAGATAGAAGGTCACGGTCGGGAGCCTGTCGGGGTTATCGTAAAGCCCCTCTTCGATATAATCCCAGCGGCTTTCCTTATCATTCACGAAATCGTCGATGACCGAAGGATCGTCGACCTCAAAGCCAGAGGCCACATCCGAGAGCGTCGCGCAGAGTATGTCGGCGTCGCCGTCATTGACCGTTATAACAACTTTTATATAATCCATAGTAATTCACCTCTTTTTTGATTATACATATCCGGCGCCGAATTGTAAACACAGCCTGAAGAATAATAAAACCGGCCTTTAATTATGGAGCCCGGCCTCTTGCATATTTTAACGGCTGATGATATACTTTCTTTATTAAATATTTAGACTATTAAAGGTTTGGAGAATGGATCAATGGATTCCCGCGAATTGCTCAAAGAGTTTTTGCTTGATTTTCCTTCGAGGCTCTCAAAGTTCGAGCAGACGGCTCTTGAGACCGGCCTCGATATACATATTTCCATATCGGAAATACATATCATCAATAAAATAGGGCCCGACGGCTGTCAGAAGATGAACTCCATCGCCAAAAAGCTCGGCGTGACCCAGGCCACGCTGACCGTCGCCTGCGACAAGCTGGAGGCAAAAGACCTCATAAAGCGCCAGCGCGACCCCGACGACAAGCGTGCCGTTATCGTCCGCCTTACCCCCTCCGGGCTGGTGGCCTATGGCTTCCATCAGGCGCTGATGGATAATCTGGCCGAGCTGTGCATATCGGGCCTGACCCCTGCCGAGCTCGACAAGCTCAAGCTCAAGATAAACACGATCTATGACAGGCTCAGCTACTAACGATACCAGATCCAGGTACCAAACAACAAGGAGATCTTAAAAATGGGATTCAAGATCATTGTCGACAGCTGCTGTGACGCCAAAAGTGTTCCCGGCGGTATTCCGGTCATCAACGTGCCGCTCCGCATAACGATCGACGGCAAAACCTACACCGACGACGGCACGCTCAATACGATATGGCTGCTCTCCGCGATGCGCGGCTCGAAGGCCCTGCCGGTGACGGCCTGCCCCTCACCCGCCGAATATGCCGAGGCTATGAGCGGAGAGGACGACGTCTTTGTCGTCACCCTTTCGGCCGAGCTTTCCGGCTCTTATCAGAGCGCCATGCTGGGCGCCGAAATGAAAAAAGGCGGCGGCCGTGTGCATGTATTCAACTCGCAGAGCGCATCGGCCGGGCAGTCCCGCATAACCCTTGAGATCGCCGATATGATCTCCCGCGGCCTGACCTTTGACCAGATCGTTGCGGAGGGAGAAGAGTTCGTCAGAGATATGAAGACCTTCTTCGTTCTCCAGAGCCTCGATTCCCTTATAAAGGCCGGAAGGATGGGCAAGATCACCGGTTCGCTGGCCACTTTCATGCAGCTGCGCCCCATCATGAGCGACGACGGCACCGGCGGCATCATGCTCTTCGAAAAGGCAAGGGGCACGAAAAACGCCATCGACAAGCTGGTCAACATCATCGGCGCACAGGAAGAAAAGATGCGCCTTGCCGGCCGCCCCAAAAAGCCGCTGTGCATTTCCCATTGCAACTGCCCCGAGCTGGCCCTCGACCTCAAGAAAAAGATCCTTGAAAAATGCCCCGGCATAACCGACGTCGGCATCCTGCCCACCGGCGGGCTGAGCACCTTTTATGCCTTCGACGGCGGCATAGTCGTCGGATATTAAAGAGAAAGGACAACGACCATGATAAGATTCAACTGCGATTACAGCGAAGGCGCCCATCCCCGCATACTCCAGCGCCTGACCGACACCAATTTTGAACAGACGGCCGGATACGGCGACGATCCCCACTGCGAGAACGCCAGACGCCTTATCCTTAAGGAATGCGGACAGCCCGACGCCGACGTATATCTTCTGGTCGGCGGGACCCAGACCAACCTGACCGTTATCGCCGCCGCCCTTCGCCCCTATCAGGGCGTCCTGTCGGCCGTATCGGGTCATATAAACGTCCATGAAAGCGGAGCTATCGAGGCCACGGGGCACAAGGTGCTGGCCCTGCCCTCCGACGACGGCAAGATCACGGCGGCCCAGGTCGAAAAGGCATACAGCGACCACTTCAGCGACGAGACGCAGATACATATAGTTCAGCCCAAGATGGTGTATATCTCCCACCCCACCGAGATCGGTACCCTTTACACAAAACAGGAGCTGACCGAGCTTTCAGAGGTCTGCCGCCGCCGCGGCCTTTACCTATTTATGGACGGCGCGCGCATGGGATATGGTCTGACGGCCTCCGGCACCGACCTTACCCTTTCCGACATCGCCCGGCTCTGTGACGTATTCTATATCGGCGGCACAAAGGTCGGCGCCCTCTTCGGCGAAGCCCTTGTCATCTGCAATGACGAGCTTAAAAAGGACTTCCCCTATATGATAAAGCAGCGCGGGGGCCTGCTGGCCAAGGGACGTCTGCTGGGAATCCAGTTCGAGACCCTCTTTGAGGACGGCCTTTACTATGAGTTGGGCCGCCATGCCAACGAGGCAGCCGCCATCATCAAGGATGCCTGCGTCAAAAAGGGGCTTGATTTTCTCTGCGATTCTCCCACCAACCAGCAATTCCCTATTCTGCCCAACGAAATGGTCGAGGCCTTCAGGAGCAAATATTCCTTTGCCGATATGGGCGCTGTCGGCGATGACCGCCGTGCTGTCCGCTTCTGCACGAGCTGGGCAACAAGGCTGGAGGATGCGCAGACCCTCGCCAAGGACATACTCGAGTATTAAAACAAAAGCCGAATATTTCCGCCAAGCCCGGCGCGATAAAAATCGCGCCGGACTTTTTCTGTTTAAAACTCACATTCCATCTGGATATCCCAGGGTTCTTCGGCGACGCAGGAAGGGATCGGGGCCTTGCTGACGGCAAACCCCATAGCCATATAGAAATCGACGGTTTCCTGTGCCGAACAGGCCGAAGCGTACAATGCATTCGCGCCGCGCCCGGCCGCCTCTTTTCTTGCCGCTTCGAACAGAGCCCTTCCGATGCCCCGGCGGCGATACTCTGTCGAAACATGGAAGCTGTCGATCATCATCCTGCCCATATTCAGCCCGGGACGCAGCATAATGAGCCCGACGACAGCGCCGTCCTCAAATGCGCCATAGGCGATATATCTCCCGCTCAATGCCTCCTTCGCCTTCTCCCTTTTCCGTTCCGGCGTCCAATCCTCGGTAAATGGATGGTACACCAAATGCAGCTTTCCGTCCGAGATGCGGTATACATTCTTCACCGACTGATAACGCGAAAACCCATCCAATGACTCCGTGCCAAAATTATTTCTGTCTATCAAAGCTATCTCCATTCTTTTTTCTCCCCCCCTTTGACTTTAAAGCCCGGCCAGCTTCAGGAACTTCTTATCCGACTGTACGGCCTGGGTCAGAAAGCTGCCATCCCTGAACAGGGCATAGGTCGTGACAGGGGCCGGAACATTCCGCGCGCTTTCCCTATCGGTTATGTGTATCACCTTCAGGGGGATGTTATGCTCGCGGGCGGTCTCTTCCACCCTCGGGACCCAATAATAGGTGAAAGGACACTGGTCGGTATAATAGAGGACAAACCCTTCCTCCTCTGCCCGCGGATGCTTTGCGCACTCTTTGAACCTCGGCGGTTCTGCCGTCGGGTCAAGGGGTAAATACATCAGGTTTATCCCGCAGTCGGATACATCGGCGACCGTAAATCCCTGATAGGCCAGATATTTGGGATCGGCCAGGAACTCGCGTTTGCGCCCCTCGGCCGACAGGATACATATCCCCTTTCTCCCCTGTGCCCCGGCATCCCTTATGCACTCCGAAAGCAGGTCTTTTGAATATCCGTGTCCCTTCATCGAACCGGAGACCCACAGGCAGTTGATGTAAAGATATCCGTCGGCCTCTATCGGCACCCATGCGTTTTCGGCCGGGATGTATTCGATAAAGCATTTGCCTCGCTCCCGGCTTCGATAAAAAACCAGGACCTCGTCAAAGCGCTGTTTGAGCCACTCTTTTTTGACAAGGCTCTGCTTGCCCGACATGGCACAGCAGATATGCTCCTTGTCGATATTTTCCTTTGTGATCCTGATATAATCCATATATACCTTCCTTCCGGTCAAGAGCCTTAAATAATCAAAAACGCAGGGCCGGTCTGACATTATATCAGGTCCAGCTCTGCGTCTCGGCGTCCGGCTTTTAATTATGTATTCTATTATATAATGTGATATTCGAGAATGTCAATCCGCCGGAGCATCCTACCCTTTAAAGCTCAAAACGGCTATCTGCTCGGGCGTGTCATCTGTCAGGACAAAGGTATCATCGCCGACATTGTTTATCATTTTATCTGTATAAAGACCTGTAAAGCCATCGACATCGGCCAGCACCGGATACCCGTACCCGCCGCCGAAGTAATGCATGGGTATTATGACGCGGGGCTTTACGGCATCGCATACCCTTTTGGCCATGGCGGCATCAATGGTATAATAACCGCCCACCGGAACAAGGAGAAGGTCGCATCCGGCCAGTCTTTCTGTCTGAGCCTCCGAGAGCATGTGCCCCAGATCGCCCAGATGAACGACGGTATGATCCCCGGCCTTTATGATGTGCACAAGGTTATTTCCCCTCTTTGCACCGCCGCAGTCGTCATGGAAGGTATCCATCCTCTCGACCTTAAAGGGCAGCTGCCCCTCATGGGAAATGATCTCTATCGCCTGCCGATAACCGTGGTCGCCGTGTTCATGGCTGCAAAGGACCAGCTCGGCCCGCTCGTGAAGCTCGGGATAGCCGTCGACATGGTCATAAGGATCGATCACCAGAGACGATCCGTCATATTCCAGCTTGAAGCAGGAATGCCCCAGCCATTTTATCTTTAGTTGATCTTTCATGGTGTGTCTCCTTTCGAAGGCTTTAAAGCCTGATCTCCGAAACTACGCTGCCATCGAGGTCCTTCCACTCGAAATGGCGGTCCTCCATGGTCATATAACCGTGTACGCTGCCGTTCTTCGGTATGGACACCGAGCCGGGGTTCATATAGATAAAGTCGCCGTGGTCATTGCAGGCCGGGATATGGGTATGGCCGCAGAGCAGTATGCTGTTTTTGGCAAAGGCCGGCGGGTTTGCCTCTCCGCTGTGATGACCGTGGGTGGCGTATATGACAAGGCCGCTGTCGCATATGACCGAGTAATCGGCCATGATGGGAAAATCAAGCACCATCTGGTCGACCTCTCCGTCGCAGTTGCCGCGGACGGCGATGATCTTTTCTTTAAGCGGATTGAGCATGGCGATAACCTCTTTGGGCGCGTAGCCTTCGGGCAGGTCGTTTCTCGGGCCATGATAGAGTATATCGCCGAGGATAAGTATCCTGTCGGCCTGTTCACGTTCTATCGCCTCAAGAAGCATGCGGCAGTAATGGGCCGAACCGTGTATATCGGATGCAATGAGCCATTTCATATCTATATCTCTCCCATCATTCTTTTTGTGGCTTTATTATATCATAACCGCGGGCTGCCCGTCACGCAAATTCTGCTGTTGCTTTTGCTCATCTGTTAGGGTAAAATATATGGGATTATGTATATTATTTGATTGGAGATCATCATGTTAACCGTTTCCGATGTAAGCATATCCTTTCCCGGCCAGACCCTCTTTAAAAATGTCGACCTCAAATTCACCGACGGCAACTGCTACGGTATAATAGGCGCCAACGGCGCCGGAAAATCGACCTTCCTGCGCATGCTGTCCGGCCAGCTCGAGCCGACGACCGGCTCTGTTTCCATGACCCCCAACACGCGTATGTCGGTCCTCAAGCAGGATCACTTTGCTTTTGACGAATATACCGTGCTCGATACGGTCATCATGGGCAACAAGGCCCTTTACGATATCGGCAAGGAAAAGGACGCCATATACGCCAAACCGGATTTTTCCGACGAGGACGGCATGCGGGTGGCCGAGCTCGAGTCGATGTATGCCGAGATGGGCGGCTGGGAATCGGAAAGCGACGTTTCCCGCCTCATACAGGGTCTGGGGCTTGACGAGAGCATCCTCTATTCCCAGATGTCGACCCTGCCCGACAGCGACAAGGTCAAGGTGCTTCTGGCCCAGGCGCTGTTCGGCAACCCCGAGATTGTTCTTCTGGACGAGCCGACCAACGAGCTTGATATAAGCGCCATAAGATGGCTCGAGGATTTTCTTTTCGATTATCCCGGCACGGTGCTGGTCGTTTCCCACGACCGCCACTTCCTCAACAATGTCTGCACCCATATCGTCGATATCGACTATGGCCAGATAAAGATGTATGTCGGCAACTATGAGTTCTGGTATGAATCGAGCCAGCTGATGCAGCGCCTTATAAAGGCGCAGAACAAGCGCGCCGAAGAGAAGATCGCCGAGCTTCAGAGCTTTATCGCCCGATTCTCGGCCAACAAGTCGAAATCACGCCAGGCGACCTCGAGGAAGAAGCTGCTCGACAAGATCACCGTCGAGGACATGCCGGCCTCCTCCCGCCGCTATCCCTTTGTCGGCTTCACCCCGACAAGAGAGCCCGGCAAGGATATACTGGCCGTCAACGATATCTGCAAAAAGGCCGAGGACGGCACCGATCTGCTCAAAAACATATCCTTCCGCCTCGACCGCACCGACAAGGTGGCCATACTCAGCGAGAATCCCCTTGCCGTCACCGAGCTTTTCAAAATAATCATGGAGGAATCGACGCCAGACAGCGGCTCTTTCAAGTGGGGCGGCACGATATCGGTATCCTATTTCCCCAAGGACAACGGTCCTTTCTTTGAAAACTGCGACCTCAATCTTATCGAATGGATGCGTCAGTATACCCCCACCGAGGACACAGAGACCTTCCTTCGCGGCTTTCTCGGACGCATGCTCTTCTCCGGAGACGAGGTCTATAAGCCGGCAAAGGTCCTCTCGGGCGGCGAGCGTGTCAGGTGCATGCTCTCCCGCATGATGCTCTTCGGCAGCAATACCCTTGTTCTCGACCAGCCGACCAACCACCTCGACCTTGAAAGCATAACGGCGGTCAACAACGGCCTGCGGGATTTCAAGGGTGTCGTCATCTTCACCTCTCACGACCACGAGTTCATCCAGACCATTGCCAACAGGATCATCGAGATCACACCCGACGGCGTCATCGACAGACGCTGCACCTATGACGAATATCTCGAAATGAAGCTCAGGGCACAGGGGCGCGTCTATGAAGGACAGTAATCCCCGCCCTCTCCTTGATGAAGACGAGGCCGAAGAAGAAGAGCGCGACGAGTTCGAGGATTTTGTATCGGCCTTTTATTCCGGTGACGGACAGGCGCGCAGGCGCGTATGGGCCGGCGGATGCTTTTTCATCCTGCCCCTTGCCGTCATTCTTGCTTTAGTCATATTTTTTGTCATGTTTCGCCTTTACAAATAATAAAACCCTTATTTTCAGGCAGCTGTAAAGTTTAAAACTTTACAGCTGCTTTTTCTATACTTTCCATTTACAGTCATTTATTTCGGCCATGCACCATTGATCGCGAGCGTCATATTATAAGGCAGAAGCCATTTTGGGCTCCTATTCAAACGGAAGGAGTTATCTGTCCAATGATAGTACGCCTGCAAGACGTCTCCCTTACCTATCAGTCTCCCGGCGGAGAGACGCCTGCCCTGCTTGACGTCTCCTTCGGCATCAGGGAGGGCGAGTTTATAAGCCTTGTCGGCCCATCGGGCTGCGGCAAATCGACGCTGTTGTCCCTTATCGCCGGGCTGGAAAAGCCCGACTCGGGCCATATTTATATCGATGGCCAGGAGGTCTTCTCCCCTTCCCCAAAGATCGGATATATGCCCCAGAAGGATCAACTCTTCCCCTGGCGCACGATATGGGGCAATGTGACCCTTGGGCTTGAGATACGGGGCGACAAAAACACAGAGCATGTGCGAAGGCTGGTCGAGCGCTATGGCCTTTCGGGCTTCACTTCAAGCACACCGGCCCAGCTTTCGGGCGGCATGCGCCAGCGATGCGCACTGATACGGACTCTGGCCGCCGACCCGAGGATACTCCTGCTCGACGAGCCCTTTTCGGCCCTTGACTATCAGACCCGCCTGTCGGTGTCGGCCGATATTCACAACATCATACGTCAGGAGGGCAAAACGGCCCTTCTTGTCACCCATGATATATCGGAGAGCATAACCCTTTCCGACCGCGTCGTCGTTCTTTCCCGCCGTCCGGGACGAGTCAAGGCCATTCACGAGCTTTCGGCGCTGCGCGGCCTTTCACCGATGGAGCGCAGGGACCACGACGCCTTCCGGGAATATTTCAACGAGATATGGAAGGAGCTTGATATAAATGCCTGAAGGAATATCCCCCTCCCGCCGGCGATATCTCGAGCATATGCGGCGCAGGCTGCGGCTGACCCATCTGGCACGCATCATGCTCCTCGTCATCTTTTTCGCCGCTTGGGAGATCGCCGCCGGATGCGGCGCAATAGATCCCTTTATTTTCAGCAGCCCCGGCCGCATACTCAGGACATTCACCTCCATGCTGGCGGGTGGAGACCTGCTGCTCCACGCCGGGACGTCGATAGCCGAAACAGCCGCCGGTTTCCTTCTGGGAACGGCCGCCGGAACGGTCATCGCCATATTATTATGGTGGAGTTCCTTCCTTTCAAGGGTCCTCGACCCATACCTCGTCGTCCTCAATGCCCTGCCCAAAACGGCCCTCGGGCCGATATTCATCGTCTGGATGGGCGCGGGGCCGGGTTCGATAATCGCAATGACGCTGGCGATATCCCTTATCGTCACGATACTCGACATGCACAACGGCTTTTCCGAGACCGATGTTGAAAAGCTGCGCCTTATGCGCACCTTTGGCGCCAGCCGGATGCAGATACTCTTCAAGCTGGTGCTGCCCTCCAACTTCTCGACCATGATAAATGCCCTCAAGGTCAATGTCGGCCTGTCGTGGGTCGGCGTCATAATGGGCGAGTTCCTCGTTTCCAAAGCCGGGCTGGGGTATCTTATCGTCTATGGCTCTCAGGTCTTTAAGATGGATCTTGTTATGACGACGGTCCTTATTCTCGCCGCTGCCGCGGCGGTCATGTACCGCGGCGTGCTGTGGCTTGAAAAGGCGTTGAAAAAATATATGGGAGTGACTGTATGAAAAAGCTATTCGCCATCCTGCTCTGCATCCTTACGGCTGCCGGATCTATGTTCGCCTGCGGCCGGAATGATGCGACCACGGTCATCCGCCTAAACGAGGTGACCCATTCGGTCTTTTATGCGCCGCTGTATGCCGCTATCAAGCTGAACTTCTTCAAGGACGAAGGGCTTGATATTGAGCTGACCAACGGCGGAG
Source organism: uncultured Eubacteriales bacterium (assembly GCA_934636325.1). GTDB lineage: Bacteria > Bacillota > Clostridia > Oscillospirales > Butyricicoccaceae > RGIG1902. The sequence continues at coordinate 6,907 of CAKUAK010000126.1, read as the reverse complement.
GGGCCGACAAGGTCATGACGGCCGTTCTTTCGGATCAGGCCGATATAGGCCTTGCCGGGCCGGAGGCCGGTATATATGTCCTGCTCGAAGGCCGCGGCGATCACCCGGTCATCTTTGCCCAGCTGACCAAGCGCGACGGATCATTCCTTGTCGGGCGCGAGGATAAGGAGTTCGCTTGGAGCGACCTCAAGGGCAAAACGATCATAGGCGGACGCAAGGGCGGCGTGCCGGAAATGACACTTGAATATGTCATGCGTCAAAACGGCATAACGCCCGGAGATGACGCCGAGGTCGACACCTCTGTCCAGTTCAACATGATGGCCGGGGCCTTCACAGGCGGAAACGGCGATTATGTCACCCTCTTTGAGCCGACGGCCACAGAGGTCGAGCTTGCCGGGAAGGGGCATATTCTTGCCTCGATCGGCGCTGAAAGCGGAGAGATCCCCTATACCGCCTTCTTTGCCGCCAAAAGCTATATCGCCAAAAATGAAAAGATCATCGGCAGCTTCACCCGCGCTATCGCCCGGGGGCAGAAGTGGATCGCCTCCCACGACGCCGCCGAGATAGCCGATGCCATTGCCGATCAGTTCCCCGACGCCGACCGCGGCGTGCTGACTTTAGTTGCACAGCGTTACAAGGACATCGACGCCTGGAACGCCGACCCCATTATGAAAAAAGAAGCCCTTGAAAGGCTTGAAACGGTCATGGAAGAGGCCGGAGAGCTCTCTGAAAGGGTGGATTTCGACGCTCTGGTCGATAATTCCTTTGCCGAAAAGGCAATAAAATGATCTTCCACGCGGCTGGGCCTTATGGCATCCGGCCGCCTTTTTCATATATATTTGTGTACTGATTGAAAACCTTTTCCCCTCCGGGCTTGCATTTTTTGCGATTTGGGATAAAATAAAGAGGAAATAAATGTACCGCCGCAAAACGGCGGAGAAGGAGCGTTCAATATGACAAGAATCGACATAATTTCAGGCTTTCTCGGGGCCGGCAAGACGACTCTGATAAAAAAGCTCCTCGACGAGGCTTTCAAGGGCGAAAAGGTCGTCCTTATTGAAAACGAGTTCGGCGAGATCGGCGTTGACAGCGGCTTCCTCAAGGATGCCGGCGTACAGATAACCGAAATGAACTCGGGTTGCATCTGCTGCTCGCTGGTCGGTGATTTCGGAAAGGCCCTCAAGCAGGTCGTTACCGACTATGCCCCCGACAGGGTCATCATCGAGCCCTCGGGCGTCGGCAAGCTGTCCGATGTCGCAAAGGCCGTCATCCGTGCCGGCGAAGAGGTCCCCATGGAGCTTGGCTCTGCCGTTGCGGTCGTAAACGGACCGAGGTGCAAGATCTGCCTGCGCAACTTCGGCGAGTTCTTTATTGACCAGGTCGCCAATGCCGGCACCATTCTTATAAGCCGTACACAGTCGATGACCCCCGAAAAGGTCGAGGAGGATGTCGAGCTTCTGCGCAAGCACAACGCCAACGCCCCCATCATCACCACACCCTGGGATGATCTCAAGGCCGAGCAGATCCTTGAAGCAATGTCGGGCCACACCCTTGCCGAAGAGCTTCTGACCGAGGTCAACGAGCACCACCATCATCATGATGACGACGAGGACGAGTGCTGCTGCGGTCATGACCATGAGCATGAGCATCATCACCATCATGACGACGATGACGAGGACGAGTGCTGCTGCGGTCACGGTCACGATCACGAACACGAACATCACCACCATCATCACGATGACGACGAGGATGAGTGCTGCTGCGGTCATGATCACGAGCATGAGCATCACCACCATCACGATGATGACGAGGAATGCAGCTGCGGCTGCGGTCACGACCATGACCACCACCATCATCACCATCATGCCGATGAAGTATTCACCAGCTGGGGCCTTGAATCACCCCGCCGCTATACAACAGAGAAGCTGGAGTATATCCTTGCCGAGCTCGACGACTGCAACAAGTACGGTCAGGTCCTGCGCGCCAAGGGCATAGTTCCCTCCGAGGACGGCCAGTGGCTGCACTTCGATTATACTCCCAGCGAGGCCAGCGTCCGCACAGGCGCCGCCGACTACACAGGCCGCTTCTGCGTCATTGGCTCCAAGCTCGACGAGGACGCCCTCAACGAGCTTTTCACAAAATAAACTTTTCAGGAGTTCCTTATGATAGAGATCCCGGTATACGTCATATCAGGTTTTCTTGACGCCGGCAAAAGCACCTTCATAAAGCCGATGCTGGTCAGCGAGGATTTTACCGGCGGAGACAAGACCTTGTTCCTTGTCTGCGAACAGGGCGAAGAGGAATATGATCCCGCCCGCCTTGCCCGGTATTATAACGTCGCCGTCGAATATATCGAAAACGAAGAAGACCTGACGACGGAGAAAATGCGTCAGCTTGAGCTCAAGCACCGTCCCGACCAGATCCTTGTCGAATACAACGGCATGTGGTCGCTGGCCGAGTTCGAGCAGAAGATGCCCCCCAACTGGACGATATATCAGCTTATCGCCATTGCCGACGCCAATACCTTTGAAATGTATGTCAAAAATATGGGCGCCATAATGATGGAAAAGCTGATGGGCGCCGATATGATAATCATCAATCGCTGCACCCCCGAGCTGGCCCAGCAGATGCGCCGCCGCAACCTTAAAATGGTCAACCGCCGCGCCGAGATATATCTCGACTTCGTCGACGGCCACGACGAGGAATACGACGACGGCTCTACCCCGCCCTTTGATCTTTCGGGCGAGATCCTCGAACTCAATGACGAGGATTTCGGGGTATGGTATGTCGACTGTATGGATCACCCCGACAGATACGACGGCAAAAAGGTACGTTTCAAGGGCATGGTCGCCAAGTCGGATCGCTTCCCCAAGGGCAGCTTCGTCGCCGGCCGGTTCGCCATGGTCTGCTGCGATCAGGACAAGACCTTCCTCGGCCTGATATGCAAAAGTCCGGATCATGCCCGCGTCTCCAACCGCGACTGGGTCATGATCACGGCAGAGGTCAAAAAAGAGTTTGTAAAGCTCTATGACGCCGAAGGTCCGATGCTCTATACGACATCGGTCGAGAAGGCCGATCCGCCCGAAAACGAGCTTGTTTATTTCTAAAGCATTTCCCCTCAGGATGCCGCGGCATCCTGAGGGTATTTTTCGTCCCGTCACCGATAGTTAGTGGGCATTATCCCGGGGCTATTCTTCGTGCATGACGAGGTATTTCTGCCGCGTCGCCTCTCCGCCGCGTATGTGACGTTCCTCCTTGTTCTTTTTAAGTATCTTCCGGGTCTCTTCAAACAGGGTGCGGTTGAGCTGCGGCAGCCGCTGTGTGACGTCCTTATGTACCGTAGATTTGGATATGTCAAAGGCCGCGGCGGCCTGTCTCACGGTGGCGTTATTTTCGGTTATATATAAACCAAGCATGACGGCTCTCTCTTCGGGGTTTCCTTTCATATCCCGATCCCTCCTAAATACGCTTTGATAATGGTTATGAATATTGGGATGGGAATATGCCGGGAATGCCCCAGCGGCGATCGTACCTTAAAATCAAAAAACGGAGACAGGGTCGTTTCCCCTGTCCCCGGCGTCCGGTATATCAAATATTTTTGACCGTCTGCGATCATAGGCCTTTTTGTTGGCCGTCGTCCGTGTCACAGGATCGACGCCGAACCACGACCCGCGCTGTTTTTTATAAAACTCGCGCTGCTTCTTTTTGCTCTGCTTGCACAGCGGTATCATTTTCTGCATTATGCATTACCTCCAATATGTCAGTCTCTTTACAGTTTCATAAAACCTCTTGCTTTTTCCCGTTGACCGGTATATTCTGATATATCCAATTTAAAATAATATACGGAGGCGATATGAAATGTGCCGTTACCCTGCCATCGACCCTGCCGCGACAGGACGAAACATCCTGCGGCTGCGCCGCGAACGCGGTCTCAGCGTAAAGCAGCTTCAAACCTTTTTCGGCTTCGAGGACCCGCAGGCCATCTACAAATGGCAATGGGGAAAAAGCCTTCCCTCGGTCGACAATCTCTATGCCCTGAGTATGCTGCTGGGCGTTTCCATGAACGAAATACTTGTACCGGCCAAACAGAGGCCGGATATCATATGTGCGCCGCAGGAGGAAACCCGCGGCGCACATGCTTTTATCGGCCGGACCCTTCAAATGCGCCGGAGCGTCAAGGCGGCTTAGATCATTTTGATCGGCGTGCCCCTGCCCTCTCCTCTATGGGATCGGGCAAAGGACGCCTCTCTTAGATCATGATAAATAAAGCCTTTGGCTTTTATGCTTATTACAAATGGGGAAACGTGAGATGCTGTTTGGGAAACGGCGTATAACGCGATATGGTTTTTGCGAAAAAGCGTGTGGCGAATAGCGAAGCAAGGGACGTTATATTACCCTGCACCGTCGATCGGGACGCTATGCCTTAAATCGTGTTTTGTATGTGCAGCCTCATAGTTCATCTGCACCTGAACCGATCCTGCCCGCCCCGTCTCCGGCACATTCGGAAGGTCCGACACTTTCCCGGCTCAACGGGATATCTTCTCGATATGATCCTCGATCACCGAAGCAAAGCTGTCGTTGACGTCAAAGGGAGCCTCGTATTCAACGCTGGAATTGATGAGGCAGCGATCGAGCTCGGCGCTCACGGCATCCGATCTTTCGGTCAGCTTTTTGAGGCATCCGCGCATCTTATTGCGGTCATAGTTGATGGTCGTGACCCGCTCTGCATCGCAGCGATAGGCCACCTGGTTGCCCTCCGCATTGAAACGATATCCGACAGCGCCGCCGGGCAGCAGCTTTTCAGAGCTGCGCAGATCGACCATATGCCTGAATATATCGGCCAACCGCTGACGCTTGCCGTTGAGGCTGACCTCGCTGTCCATGTCGATGCTCTGCTTTTCCTTTGCCTCGCGTATCGCCGCCGACAGCTTCTCGCGCTCTTCAAGAAGATACAAAAGCAGCGATGCGACCTCGTTTATCCTCCCGGCATACTGGCTGGGCGCGGGCTCTATCGTGACCTCGTTCTCTTTTTCGGGCATGACCTTTTTATGCAGCGCCGTCACCTTGACCTCGGTGATGTTCTGATCGTCACAGAGTATCATCTCGGCCTCGTCCATGAGGCTTTGCAGCTTATTCTGAAAACGAAAGGCTTCCTTAAGATTCATTTTTCGATCTCCCTTCTCCTGTCGGTTTCTTTCATGCCTTTATTATACACTCTCAGCAGCGGAATGTCATTAAACCGCAGGTTCAATTTTCTCCGGCGCGGCATGCCATATATGACGGAACTTTTTTAAATAGTATATGCTCATTATGATGCTAATCATCTCGCCCGCCGCCATGGAAAGCCACACGCCGTCCATGCCCATTATCCGGGGCAGGACGAGAACGGGCAGCGCCATGAAAACTATCGTGCGGCAGAAAGAGAGTATGGCCGAGGTCTTGCCGTCGTTGAGCGCCGTGAACCAGCCCGAGGCGAACACATTGTATGCCATCATGATAAAGCTGACAGCGGCGATGTGGAAGCCGCGCAGCGCGATGCCTGCGACATTTGCGTTGCCCTTGGCAAACACCATGACGACACCGCTGCCGAAAATATAACTCACGGCCGTTACCGCCGCGCCACGAAAACGCCGTCAACGGTGGTATAAAGGTTGGAAAAATACTCGAAAAGATGGTCGGAAGAGCAAAGAGGATCAGCCAGTGGAAGCTGATCTCGTGCTCCGGTTTCATATTTGTCTCCATGTGCATGCTCCCTTGAAATATTCGTAAAGTTTGTATACGGTAAGTTTTTTGGACTAAATACTCAAAGATGAAGGGCTTACCGCCCCTTCATAGCTTCTTTACAGCCTAAAACATATCGTCTTGTCGCCGAAAGGAAGATCTCTCTCTCCTCGGCTGTCAGGCCCTCCATGGCCCGACGCTCGCTTTGCCGCACAGGCTGAAGGATCCGTTCGGCCTCCCCCCTCCCGGCTTCGGTCAGATGTATCGTCTTGTTCCGGCGATCCTCGCTCAAGCAGCTCAAGTATTTCCAGTCGGTCATCCGGCTGAACAGCTTTTCACTTGCCGCCGAAGAGAATTATATCTCTCAATCGGCCATATCGCAGCAGATACAGGCCCTTGAACGTCAGCTGGGCTTTAAGCTGATCGAGCGCAAAAAAACCGTTCCTTCAGCCTGACTCCCGCAGGGGAATATTTTTACAGAAAAAGCCTTGTGCTCACATCCGACTATGAACGGATGTGCAGCGAGGCCAGAAAGATAGCCGGCGGCTCTCATGCCTCCCTGAAGATCGGATATCTGCGCAGCTATACCGGCAGAGAGTTTTATCGCGCGGTAGAGCCGTTCTCAGAAGAGAATCCTGATATTACCGTCACCGTTGAATACGGCAATCACGAGGATCTCTATACCATGCTGCATTCGGGTCAGGCCGACCTTGTTTTCAATGACCAGCACTGGGCCTTTTCCGATGAATATGTCAATATGATCCTCGCCGAGCTTCCGACCTGCATCGAGATCTCTGCCCGCAGCCCGCTGGCACAGCTGACCTCCATCACCGCCCCCGAGCTTAAAAACATGCCCTGTATCCTTGTATACTCCCCTACCCAGAAGGAGATCGAGCAGGAATATTATCAAAACGTCATCGGCATACAAAGCACCTTTCTTTATGCCGAAAATCTTGAAGAGGTCAGGCTCATGGTCATCGGCCGCAAGGGCTTCATGGCGTCGGAGGGAGGCGCGCCGGCACCGGCCTCGGATATACGGTCGATCGCCCGCATCCCCCTTATGCGCGGCCGGTCGCCGATACAGAAGAACTATTGCCTGTTCTGGAAAAAGGATAACTGCTCTGCCAGCATAAAAGCATTTGCCGGGCTGCTCAAGGCCCAGTTTACAGCCGACTGATACTCTGCC
>CAKUAK010000125.1 GCA_934636325.1 uncultured Eubacteriales bacterium | reverse complement strand
TTTATATATTGACTAAAAAAGAGGGCGAGTTTTCGTCAGTCCTTACAATCTTTTTTCACATCGGCGTTTAAGATTGAAAAGCCCGGCTTATCTTGATAGAATTATCTGTATCAGAATAAGTAAAAGGGGGCAAATATCCATGACCGCAGAAGAAATGAAAAAGATAGCATGTCAAGCCATCGACGAATACGCAGACAAACTCATCGCGCTGGAGTCCTCCATTTTTCACGAGCCCGAGCTGGGCTACAAAGAGTTCAAAACAGCCGCCAAGATAAAGGCCGCGCTTGATGAGCTGGGGTATACATACACCGACGGTCATGCCGTCACCGGCATAATCACCCCCATCAAGGGCCGCGACCATAAGGTCAACCTCGCCATCATGGGCGAGCTCGACGCCGTTATCGTCAAGGGCCATCCTTATTGCGATCCCGAGACGGGGGCGGCCCATGCCTGCGGCCATTCCTGCCAGGCCACATCGGTCATCGGTGTCGCCGCCGCCCTTAAAGCGCCGGGCATAATGGAAAACCTCGACGGCGATATAACCCTTATGCATGTTCCCAGCGAAGAGTTCGTCGAGCTGGAATACCGCCAGAACCTTAAAAACGAGGGCGTTATAAAGCTCTTCGGAGGCAAACAGGAGTTTATCAGGCTGGGCCTGATGGACAATATAGATATGATGATAATGCAGCATACCTCGGTCACCGAGAATCCGGGAGCCGAGGAATGGAGCAAGGGCAACGCCGGAGGCGCTGTCGGCAAGGGCTTTGTCGGCAAGCTGATCCAGTATATCGGCAGAGAATCCCATGCCGCAATGCCCAGCCAGGGCATAAATGCCCTCAAGGCGGCGCAGCTGGGCCTTTCGGCCATCGACGCCAACCGCGAGACCTTCCGTGACGAGGACGGCATCCGTGTCCATCCGATAATCACAAAGGGCGGCGATCTGGTCAATGTCGTTCCAGCCGACGTCCGCATCGAGACATATGTCCGCGGCAGCAACACAAAGGCCATATTCGAGGCTTCCGAGAAGGTCGACCGTGCCCTTCAGGCCGGTGCGTATGCCCTCGGTGCGAAGTGTGTCATCACACAGCTGCCCGGATACATGTGCCCCTATGAGAGCGAAGAGCTCAAGGATGTCGTATACGATAACCTCAAATATGTCCTCGGCGAAAAGAATTGCCACCGCAACGGACCTGGCGGTTCGACCGACGCTTCCGACGTTTCCAATATCATGCCTGTCGTGCATATGCGCATCGGCGGAGCGCGCGGCGTAGGCCACGGCGCAGATTACGAGATCGCGCGTCCCGATCTGGCGGTCGTCGCGGCTGCGAAGATCATGGCCTGCACAGCCATCGACCTGCTGGCCGACGGCGCGGAGAAAGCCCTTAATGTCAAGGCCAACTTCAAGGCGCCCATGACAAAAGAGGAGTATCTGACCCAGTGGTGCCATCTGGAAAAGGGCGTGGATTTTTAGTTTGATCTGTTAAATAAAAGGTCTCCCCATAAAATCGCAGATTTTATGGGGAAACAAATTGAAAGGAAGAAATAAATGACAACAGCAGAAATGAAAGCCGCGGCATGCGCCGCCATCGACAAAAATGCCGATAAGATAATCGCCCTGGGCGAATCTATCTATCGTGAGCCCGAGCTCGGATATAAAGAGTTCAAGACATCGGCAAAGATAAAGGCCGCCCTCGACGAGATAGGCTTCGAGCATCAGGACGGCGTCGCCGTCACAGGCATAATCACACCCGTAAAGGGCCGTGACCATAAGGTCAACCTCGCCATCATGGGCGAGCTCGATGCCGTCGTCGCCCCCAGCCATCCCTTTGCCGACCCGGTCACAGGCGCGGCTCATTCCTGCGGTCATTTCGCCCAGGCGGCTTCGGTCATCGGTGTTGCCTATGCCCTTAAGGAGTCGGGCGTCATGAACGAGCTCGACGGTGACATCACCCTCATGCACGTTCCGGCCGAAGAGTTCGTCGAGCTGGCTTACCGCAAGGAGCTGATCGAAAAGGGCACTGTCAAGCTGCTGGGCGGCAAGCAGGAGTTCATCCGCCTCGGCGTTTTCGATAATGTCGACATGATGATAATGCAGCACACCCGCACCACAGAGGGTGACGACCCCAATCCCATCAAGGCCGATGCCGGCGGAACGGGAATGGGCTTTATCGGAAAGATGATCCAGTATATCGGCAAGGAGTCCCATGCCGCCGCCCCCAGCCAGGGCATCAACGCCCTCAAGGCCGCCCAGATCGGTCTTGCCGCCATCGACGCTAACCGCGAGACCTTCCAGGATAAGGATACCATCCGCGTCCACCCCATCATCACCAAGGGCGGCGACCTGGTCAACGTCGTTCCCGCCGATGTAAGGCTTGAAACATATGTCCGCGGCCTTTCGGTCGATGCTGTTCTCGATGCCTCGGCAAAGGTCGACCGCGCCCTTCAGGCCGGCGCTTACGCCATGGGTGCAAAGTGCATCATCACCCAGCTGCCCGGATATATCATCCCCTATGAGAGCGAAGAGCTCAAGGATGTCGTATACGATAACCTCAAGTATGTCTTTGGCGAGGATCGCTGCAAGCGCAACGGCGGCGGCGGTTCGACCGATGCATCCGATGTTTCGGTCATCATGCCGGTCGTACATATGAACATCGGCGGCGCCAAGGGCATCGGCCACAGCCCTGATTATGTCGTCACAGCCCCCGAGCTGGCCTATCTGGCAGCCGCAAAGACGCTGGTATGCACGGCTATCGACCTCCTGGCCAACGGCGCCGAGAAGGCACTTTATGTAAAGTCCAACTTCAAGGCCCCCATGACAAAGGAAGAGTATCTGACAAAGTGGTGCAACCTCGAAAAGGGCAAGGATTTCTAATTTTTGCCTGCGTAGATAGTTATAAGTTATAGATCGAGCCCGCCGCGTGGGATATGCGGCGGGCTTTTTGTATGGCGTATTTTTATTCGGCCTGGGGCTTCTCCCATTTGCCGCTGAAATAATAGATATAATTAACCGTCGTTATTATGACCCATGCAAGGGGCTTGCAGATGAAGAGCGAGCGATAGCCTATAGCCGGAATATATCTCAGAAGATAGGCAAACATCAGGCAGCAGGCCAGAAAGCCGGTAGACAGTGCCGTCGACACCATTCCTTTTCCCATGCCCTGATAAAGGCCGGTGCAGGGGAAATATACGGCGAAAAGCAGAATGGGGAAGGCGAGACACCTGACATGGGATATGCAGTATTGGGCCGACAGGCCGCTTATGCCGAAGGAGGACGCGATCTCGGGCGCAAGGGCAAATACGGCGATCGACACGGCAAGGGTGAATATGACGGCCATTATGACCGTGTGCCGCAGACCGGCACGTATGCGCTGCGGCTTTTCGGCGCCGAGGTTCTGGGCGGTGTAGGTCGGTATGGCCTGATAAAGGGTGCTGGTCGGCAGATGCATATAACCTTCGACACGGCTGACGACGGTATACGAAGCTATCATGGCTTCGCCGAAGGAATTGACAAGGCGCTGCACCATCAGATTGAATACCGTGCCGATCATCGACTGGAGGGCCATGGGGAAGCCTGTTTTGACGATGAGAGCCACATCCTCGCGGCCGGTCGTTATGCCTTTGCCGTAAAAGCGCAGCAGATCATAACGCCTGAACATATAGACAAGGCTTACGCCGCAGGCCATGAGCTGTGACAGGACCGCCGCCCATGCCGCGCCGGCAACACCGAGATCCAGCTTCTGCATGAAGGTATAGTCAAGAAGGATATTGAGCAGCATCGAGATGAAGAGAAAATACAGGGAAGCGCGGCTGTCGCCTATCGACCGCAGCAGCGCCGCCGCGCCGTTATAGACAAATTGGAAGATAAAGCCGACCGCGTATATGCGGAAATACTGCGCCGAATATCCGATGAGGCTTTCGGGAACAGATACGCCGTATCGAAGAAGGGGGCGCCCGAAAAGAAGGCCGACGCCGCATATCGCCGCGCCGAGGCAGAGCAGAGATATTATTGTGGCCCGGGCATTTTGGGTTATCCTGCCGCTGTCGCCCGCGCCGTAATACCGGGCCAATATGATGGCCGCACCGGCCGAAAATCCGGTCGAAAAGGCGACGAGAAGGTTGGTCAGAACTCCGCAGGTCCCAACGCCCGAAAGGGCCTGCTGACCGACGATACGGCCGACCATCATGGCGTCGACGGTATAATAAAGCTGCTGGAGCAGGCTCCCGAGCAGCATTGGCACGGCAAACCGCAGTATACATTTCCAAGGCGCGCCTTCGGTCAGGACGACGAGGCCGTTTTTGTTCTTTTGCATATATGCTTCCTCTCCTTTACATTTGATAGATATTATCATAGCAAGTCCGAGCGACACGAAGTCAAGAGAGAATATGCGTGATACGGGAAAACTGGCAGCGTCACAGCAGAAAATGTCGGGGCAAATCTAAACGATTTATAAAATTACTTAGTTTGATTGACAATTAAAATTTTTGTGGTAATATTAATGCATTGAATAACTTAAAAAATTTGAAGTATAAATGCGGGTGAGCAGATATGGAGCAGGAGTTCAGAGAGGTATATAACCGGTTCAAGATGCATTTTTATCGCCATATTTTCGGCGAAGCGGCAGCGGATGCCGAGCTGAGCGTCATGGAGGCGCTGGCCGCCGAGGTGATATATGCCCTCGGCCGCCCGACGGTCAGTCAATTTGCCGCCGCGGTAGGAATATCCGGGCCGAATGCCACATATCGTATACAGTCACTGGTCAGGAAGGGTTATATCAGCCGCGAATATTCAAGCGAGGACCGGCGCGAGTGCCGCCTGTCGGTCACCGATAAGTTTCTGAAGGCCTATGCCATCAACGAGGAATATATCTCTGTGCTCTCCCGGCGTATATCAGAGCGTTTCACGCCGGAGGAGACGGCGCTTTTTGAAAAGATCATGGTGACCATGTCGAAAGAGCTCATGCCCGAGGCAACAATAAAATAAAGAGGTATCACATAATGAAGGTAAATATCGTAACCGACTCGTCGTCGGGCATAACGCCGCGGGAGGCAGAAGAGCTTGGGATAACCGTTATCCCGCTCAATGTTATTTTTGACGGCGTCGAGTACCGCGATAACATAGATATAGACAATACAGTATTTTACGAAAAGCTCAAGCAGGCCGAAAAGCTGCCGACAACAGCCCAGCCCAGCGCCGACAGGTTCGTCGAGGTCTTTGGGTCGCAGCCTGAGGGGCCGACGGTGGCCATCCTGCTCTCATCAAAGTTTTCCGGCACGATGCAGAGCGCGTCGATAGCCGCGTCCGAGCTGCCCGGGCGTGATATACGTCTCGTCGATTCGGGCACCGTGGCCATCGGCCTGCGGATACTCGTCATGCGGGCCATCCAGCTGCGGGACAGCGGCATGGACGCGGGCGGGATACAGCTGGCACTCGAGCGGGAAAAAGAGGAGATCGTGCTGATGGCCGTTGTCGACACGCTTTCATATCTGCATAAGGGCGGACGTCTTTCGGGCACGACGGCGCTGGCCGGGACCCTGCTGGGGATAAAGCCGGTCGTCACGGTAAAGGGCGGCGTTATCGACGTCATAGGGCGCGAGCGCGGACGGGACAGGGCATATAAGTTCCTGCGCGACACCGCCATCGGAATGGGCGATGTAGACCGCAGCCGTCCATACGCCCTCGGATATACGGCTTACAGCGACCGCATCGAGGACTTCAGAAGGATACTTGGCGAGGAAGCCGCGCCGGAGGGGGCCTTTATCGACGCCATGGGCAGCATAATCGGCACCCATGCAGGGCCGGGAGTGGTCGCGACGGCCTATTTCAAAACCGGATACGAAAGGTAAAATAAAGCGCCCGACGCAGAAAGATGCGTCGGGCGCTTGGATCATATATTGGTTTAATTGCTCTTGTGGCCGCCCAGGCGGAGTATCTCGTCATAGATGTTCTGCATCTCGGTGTCGATGCCGGCGAGGACCTGAGAACAGTTATACAGCCTTGTCGAAAGCTCGTCCGGAACGCTGATGCCGTCGAGATTTTTATATCTCAGCTGGTGTTCGAGGCTGGCCCAGAGATCCATGGCGATGGTGCGGATCTGTATCTCGACCATGACATTGCGTTTTTCATTGGCAAGAAACACCGGCGTCTCTATGACAAGGTGGAGGCTTCGGTAACCGTTTTCCTTGGGATGCTTGTGGTAATCCTTCCGATTGACCAGCCTTATGTCGTCCTGGCTGAGCAGCATATCGGCCAGCGTTTCCATATCATCGAAATAGTTGCATATAACACGGACTCCGGCGATATCGTGAAGGTATTTTGACATATTTTCGATGGTCAGATCGTGCTGCATGCGTTCCAGCTTGCCAATAATGCTGGGTACGCTTTTAAGGCGGGTCTCGATGTGGTGGATGGGGTTGTATTCATACCTGACCTGAAAGCTGTCGTCAAGATTCTCCAGCTTGGTCTTGACCTCCTTGATGGCGGCGCGGTATATCTGCATCTCCTTGAAAAAATCCTTTACCGTGCCGGAGGACATGCGCAGCATGAGCTCGTCGGCGTCGGCGCGGGTGGCTATGTTATAATTAGTATTCATTTCTTTTTCCTTTTTGAGGCAATTTGTGTTTTGCGGTTTCTTTCAGATATATTTTAGCATTGCCGTTGGGATAAATCTATCGTCTGGCATGAAGTTTAATCTTTATTAAGATTTAACGGCATGAAAAGGCCGCCCCTCAGGGCGGCCTTTGTGATCCTGTTATTCGGCAGACGGCCGGTTGAGTATCTCCATGAACTCTTCGCCGGTGATGGTCTC
>CAKUAK010000124.1 GCA_934636325.1 uncultured Eubacteriales bacterium | reverse complement strand
TGTTTTTCCCCGGCGCATGTCCGGGGAAAAACATATTAAATAGCCCGCGCCCGTCGGCGCGGGCTTCTGACAGATTTCTTACTTGTGTTCCTTAAGCCACTCGATGGCGCACTGGGCATAAACCGCTGCACCATACGGCAGCGCTTCTTCGCTGAAGAGGACCTTGGGGTTATGGTTGGAGATGCGCTTGCTCTTATCATCGACGCCGCCGCCGAGCCAGAAGATCTGGCTGGGGACCTTCTGACCGAAGTAAGCGAAGTCCTCAGAGCCGGTGGCGCGGGCCTTCTTGGGTATCATGCGCTCTGCGCCGACAACGTCGGTGGCATAGCGGACGACATCATCGGTGAAGTCGGGGTCGCAGTACATGGCGGGCGAGGAGAAGAGCCACTTGACCTCGGCGTCGCCGCCGAATACCCGGGCCGTGCCCTTGGAGATCTCTTCGACCCTCTTGACCATGAACTTTGTCAGGTCGCCGTTGAAGCCGCGCATCGTGCCGTACATATGACCCTCGGAGGGGATGACGTTTGTCGCGCCGTCGCCGAAGATCATAGAGCCGAGGGTCAGCGTGCACTGCTCGACGGCGTTGACCTCGCGGGCCAGCAGCTCCTGAAGGGCCAGATAGATATGTACGCCGATGTTGATGGGCGAAATGCCGCTGTGGGGAGCGGCGCCGTGGCAGCCCTTGCCCTTGACGTGGATGTCAAAGCCGTCGGCCGAGCCCATTGTCAGGCCCTTGCCATAGTCCAGTGTGCCCACGTCGGCCATCGGGCCGATGTGGATGCCAAAAGCAACATCGACATGGGGATTTTCAAGAACACCGGCGTCGATCATGGCCTTTGCACCGCCGAAGGTCTCTTCGTTGGGCTGGAAGCAGATCTTTACCGTGCCCTCGATCTCGTCCTCATGCTCTTTGAGGATCTTGGCCGCGCCGAGCAGCATGGCCATATGGAAATCGTGGCCGCAGGCGTGCATGGCGCCGGGATTCTTCGAGGAGAAGGGCAGGCCGGTCTCTTCGGGCATGGGCAGGGCGTCCATGTCGCCGCGGATCAGGATGCACTTGCCCGGCTTCTTGCCGCCGGCCAGGGCGACCAGACCGCACTTGCAGATCTCCTGCACCTCATAGCCCATCTCTTCAAGCTGGGCGCGGACATATTTTACTGTCTCATAAAGCTCGTCGCGGAGCTCGGGATACTCGTGGAAATGACGGCGGTTGGCCACCATCTCGGGAACGAGCTCGTTTGCGCGTTCAAGATATTTGTTCATCTTTCTCTTTCCTCTCTGTTAAACGATAACGGGCATATGCGCCCTGACTATATTATATCAGATTCGCGGGGTGGGGTATCGAAAATCGCCCCGGCATAGTGCCGAAAAAAGGCCGCCGATTTCGTGCATTTTGATGGGTGAGAGGGATGCGTGACCGACGGCGGCGGGGAGTTCATATTCACCCGGGATGTCTATGAGCTTTACAAATAACATAATAGAACTGTTTGGTGCAAATATAGTTTGACTTTGAAATTAATGAATGTAACCGCTCTGTATGGTTTATACAATCTTAACAGGATAATTTTGTTACAAAAGTATATTGCTTTACAGTTCGCGTATCGGTTAAGATATGGATATCAACATGAGAGGAGGCGATACCGATGGTTTCAGTGCTTGGGCAGTCCGGCTCGGGCAGGCGGCTGCGGGATGCCGTTCCGCGGGCACTTCAACAATACTTTTAAAACGCGCACGAGCCGGGCCGCCGCCCCTCGCGCGCGTTTATATTATATATATAAGGTGAAAGGAGAGAACGCCAATGAAGCTGCTGCGCAGGATAGCAATACTGCTGATCGTCCTTGTCGTTATTGCGGCAGTGGTCATCATTGGAAGCGATATAAGATACAAGCTCGATCAGGGGAATATAGATATCGGGTCGCCCGAGACCGCGCGATTATTTGTTTGCAGCCACGAAACGATAGATTATTATGAAGAGCTAAATCCCAAAAATGGGCAGGGAGCTTCTTTCAGCGCGCAGGAGATAACCGATCCCGGGCTGCTGGATATGGTGCTGTCGTGGTGCGACGACCTTCCGCGGGCCGAGGTCAAGCATCTTCGGCCGGGCGAGGGTGTCATGCTCGGCGGCTGGCGGCTCGAGCTTTATCTTGTGACCGACGAGTGCTTCTATTTATTCGGTATGAGTGATAACGGCGACGGCACATATGATATAGATGTCAGCCGCCGAGGCAGCAGCTGGCTGTTTATCAAGCGCAAAGGCTGGACGGGGGAGCTGACCCTGACCGACGAGCAGGGCGGCCGGATCTTCCGCCGTTTTACCGAGAATTACGACCCCGTGACCGACGGCGGCGGGGAGTTCATATTCATCCGGGATGTCTATGAGCTTTACAAATAACATAATAGAACTGTTTGGTGCAAATATAGTTTGACTTTGAAATTAATGAATGTAACCGTTCTGTATGGTTTATACAATCTTAACAGGATAATTTTGTTACAAAAGTATATTGCTTTACAGTTCGCATATCGGTTAAGATATGGATATAAATTAGAAACATTCGCAGAGAGAACCAAAGATTTGAAACCGGGTTTTTGTTACATAACCCTGTTCAATAAATATAATTTGCTTTCCCTCGGCCGAAAGGAGGTATTGATATAGGAGGGGGACATTTTCATTTATAAGAATATTAGACCATTGAAAGGAGTACAGTTTATGAAAAGAACTTTAGTATTGGCATTGACTTTCCTATTTTGCCTGTCAGTTCCCTGTTATGCGGCACAGCCGGTTGAAAGCAATGCAGCACAGCTCGAACAGTTTGAAGATTACATCTCCGACCTGACGGATTCTGAAGATGTAGTCTACACATTCTATGACTATGAAGGAAATGATATTTCTGAAGAGTTCTATGCCAAGGCAAAAGAGATTTCTTCCATCGAAGAGCTTTACAGGGAATATACTGCTGATGTAGCTGTTTCTGTAAAACGCGAAGAAACGATCACGCCTTATAGAAGCGATTTGAGTAAGACAGCGACCGAAACGGTCAGCCAGAACTGCACTCCTGTATCTGGTGATATCAGCACAGTTCCTTCTGCTGATAGAAATGGCCATATTTATTACAAACTTACCGCTTCGCTGACCTATAATCCCAATACGTATGAGATCACATCGACCACCCCTATCAGAAGAACAGGTTTGGATTGGGGAAATAGTTGGTCTGCCGAAATGTCTCCATACGTTTTGAATGAAGTAAGTTATACTCCTACCGTAAAAGGATATACTGCTACATTCAGGCATAGTTTGAACGTTCACGCAGATTATGCCCCTGGTGGTGTCATTCTTGGAACGATAAATTATGGGCCTATCAGCCGCACCCTGACAATCACGGTCGGATAAAGAAAGGAGCTTAATATGAAGAGAGTTATTTCGGTTCTTTTATCAGCGTTATTGCTTGTCAGCCTTCTTTCTGTAAGCGCTTTTGCATCGGAAGCTCTGTTGTCGGACGCCGAGGAAAAGTTGGTTGATGCTGCTATGGAGGTTCATCTTCATACATCGGTCGAAGCATACAGAAGTGTGCAGGATGACGCATTATACGAGGTCTTTGACAAAAACGGAAATGACATTACAGCCCGGTTCATTGCCGATACCAAAGAGTTTGTGAATGATAATAATCGTGCAGCAATAGCCGACTATTGCGATAAAAATGTAGGTTATTTTGTTACAACTACGGAATCGGTCGTGCCTGTGGCGTCGGACCTTTCGAAAACGGTAACCAAAAATTATGTGCAGAGTTTTAACCATAGCAATAATACTTCCTGTACCATTGATTACGATATCGTAGGTTCTATTACTTACGATCCCAACACGTACCAGATATCCTATGCAAGTACGCCTCGAATGTCTCGATGGGTAAAAAGCGCTCCCGATCAGTATACGATAAGAGTGCAGAATACAAACTATAGGAGCTCTATTGCAAGCAACAAATTGAGTGCTTCTTTCAGCTTCTCGTTTGATGTTCGTGCTACTTCTTCTTATGGCGAGGACTTTATTTATGGTTCTCCTTCTGGTAGCTTCACCATCGTTCCCGACTAAAAGCTCTGTTATTTTATAATAGAAGGAGGGTGACCTTATGAAAAGAAAGGCGATCAAGCAGGCGGCTGTCGTGGCGGGCTGCACATTGCTCATAGGGCTGCTTATACAGGTGTTCACGACACTGTATGCCAACGGAAATATCACCGCGCATGTGATTTTTGCATACCTGAGTGCGCAGTATTCGGTTTTCCAGAGGTCGATCGTCACCTGTGCCGTTGCCATTTTCTGCTGCATGCTTATGACCGACAAGCTGTCCTTTAAAGAGATGGTGATATTCTCTTTTGTGACCTGCATCGGTTATGCCGTGCTCAACTCGATCTATACCGGCCTTACGGTCGGCGAGGAAAGTCGGTTCAGCATCAGCGGGTGGCTGCCGACGTCCCAGAGCTTCGGGCCGTATGCTTATCCGGTATTTTTCATCGGCGCGCTTTATTGGTCGATAACGAAAAAGGATATCTTTTCCGGCGGGCTGAGCCTGCTCTGGCTGGTGCTCGATCTGGTATTGCTGCCGGTCTGCGTTGGCCTCAAGGACAGCGGCTCGATGGCGGGCGAGACGATAAAGGCGATATACGACGCCGTGTTTATCCTCGTGCCGGTCATCATG
>CAKUAK010000123.1 GCA_934636325.1 uncultured Eubacteriales bacterium | reverse complement strand
GCCCCCATTATTTAATAGCCTACGGTCGGCAAAGCCTCCCTTCGGCATACGCCGGACTTCCGGCGCGCGGCAGAAGCGCCGTTAAAATCGATCGGGCTTTGGCATCAGGGACAGGCCGTTCTATAGTTCGGTCACCTCGATGCTTTTTATTTCGGATTCGTCCAATCCTATCAAAAAGCCTTGGTCGTTTTCAACATCGATCTCCACGAACGCGTTGCCATCATCGTCGTAGTTATAATTGTAGCCGTACAGCTCTCCGATGATCTCCTGTCCATCTGTGGCAATCACTTTGATTTTTTTCCCAAAATAATTCTCGGGGGCATTGATCCTCATTGTTCCTCCACGGTGCATAGGGGACGGCGTGTGTCCCCACGTTGCTGCGGCCGAAGGACTTCTGCAAGGTCCTTCGGCTTCTTTATTTCATGCGGCGCTGCTGGACAAAGCGGGCAAAGGCCTTTACCTCTTCAAGCACCTCGTCGTCGACCGTGATGTCGCCGAAAAGGGCCAGCTTGATCTCTTCGTCGGTGGGAGGGACGGCGTCGGGCGACGGCTTTATCGGGCGGCCCATAAGATAGTCGACGGTGACGCCGAAGTATTCGGCCAGCTTTTCCATCTTCTCCAGCTTGGGGACGCTGCGTCCGCGCTTCCAGTCGCTCAGGGTCGTCTGGGATATGCCGGTGTCGCGGGAGACGCGATAGGCCGAAATGCCGCGGTCGGCCATCAGTTTGGCAAATATTTCGTACATATTTTTGTACACCTTTCACAAAAATCAGAATACTTAACAGAATTTGAGTACAAAGCACTTGACATAGCAGCAAATGCGAAGTATAGTATGACCTGTACTTCGGAAAACCGAAATAAAGGGCAAAAACAGATAAGATAGCTTTAGTATACGGCATATCCGAAGCAATATCAAGCGCCGCGGGCGCTGAAAGGAGGGAGGCCGATGTCGGCATCGTGCCGATACGGAGGAGAGTGCAGCGGCTGCGGCAGCTGCCGCCTGTCACGGCCCGGAAGGAGATCGTGGATGGGCGAAGCGGCAGAAAAGGAAGGAGGTGAAGGCCATAAGGGAGACAGACTTCAAACAGGAGCTTCGCGCCGCCAGACTGATGGAAAAGGCGGTCATAGAGGCCCTTAAGGACGGCGACCAGTTCAAAAGGTATATCGTCACCGAGAAACAGGGGGGCGACACCGTCACAGAGGAATATGTCTTTGACAAATACGATTTCAAGGCCATGGGCGAAATGGTCAAGGTCGTCAAATCGCTGGAGGAGCTCAAGCGTTCGGCCTCCGGCATGACTGGCGGACAGGAGGGCGGCCTTGTCGTCCTGCCCGAAGCCGGCGAATGACCGGCGTTTTGTGGTCGCCCCAGCCCCGCCAGCGTGAGTTCATGAGGCGCACCGAGTTCGAGGCCCTTTACGGCGGCGCGGCGGGCGGCGGAAAGAGCGACGCTCTGCTGGCCGAGGCGTTGCGTCAGGTGCATCTGCCCCATTACCGGGGGCTGATATTGCGCAAGACATACCCGCAGCTGTCCCAGCTGATCGAGCGCAGCGCCGTCATATATCCGGCGGCGTCAGGGGGCGCGAGGTATAACGGCTCGCGCCGGTGCTGGGTATTCCCATCGGGCGCGGTGATATATTTCGGCTCGATGCAGCATACGGCCGACCGGCTGGATTATCAGGGCAGGCGGTTCGACTATATCGCCTTTGACGAGCTGACCCAGTTTTCATGGGAGGAATACAGCTATATGATATCCCGCTGCCGCCCCGGCGGACCGGGCGCGCGATGCTATATCCGCGCCAGCGCCAACCCTGGCGGACGGGGTCACGGCTGGGTCAAGGAGCGGTTCATCACCCCGGCCCCGCCCATGACGACCATATGGCAGGAGCTCGAGCTGAGAAGGCCGGACGGCGGGGTCGAAAGCCGAAGGCAGGGGCGGGTATTCGTCCCGTCGACCGTGTTCGACAATAAGATACTGATGGACAACGACCCCGACTATGCCTATCGGCTTGCCATGCTGCCCGAGGCCGAAAGAAAGGCACTTCTTTACGGCGACTGGGACAGCTTCAGCGGCCAGGTCTTTACCGAATGGCGGTGCGACCCGGCGGCCTACGATACAAGGCGCTGGACCCATGTGATAGCCCCGTTTGCCCTGCCGCGGGAGTGGAGCATATACCGCGGCTTCGATTTCGGCTATACACGACCCTTTTCGGTGGGATGGTATGCCGTCGACCACGACGGCAGGGTCTACCGCGTGCGTGAGCTTTACGGCTGCACCGGCACCACCAACGAAGGGGTCAGGTGGGAACCGGCGCGGATAGCCGCCGCCATAAGGGAGATAGAGGGCGACGACCCCAACCTCAAGGGGCGCAGCATACACGGCATAGCCGACCCCTCGATCTTCGACGAGAGCCGGGGCGAGAGCGTCGCCGCCATGATGGAGCGGGCGGGGGTATATTTCGACCGGGGGGACAACAGCCGCATGGCCGGAAAGATGCAGCTCCACCACCGGCTGGCCTTCGATAGTGAGGGGGTGCCGATGCTCTATGTATTTTCGACATGCCGTAATTTTATAAGGACGCTGCCTCAGCTGGTGTACGACAGCGCCAACGTCGAGGACGTCGATACCGGCGGCGAGGATCATATCTATGACGAATGCCGGTATGTCCTTATGGAGCATCCTATATCGCCCCCGCCGGTGCAGAGGGCGGCCGTGAAGATGGGTGACGATCCGCTGGAGCTGGGGCGGTACGACGCCATGCGGATCGGATGAGAAAGGAGAGAGACAAATGACACAGGAAAGGCTGGAGCAGGCCATAGCACGCCTGCGCGAATACAAGCGGGCAAAGGCCCCGCTGGAAAACCGCCTTAAAGAGGAGGAGCTCTGGTGGCAGCTGCGCCACTGGGAGGTCATCGGAAACGAAAAGGAAGGCAGCGGCCCGGCGTCGGCCTGGCTCTTCAACATCATCGCCAACAAGCACGCCGTCGACTTGGATAATTTCCCCGAGCCGGTCGTCCTGCCCCGCGAGCCGGGGGATGCCCGGGACGCCGAGGCCCTTTCGAAGATAATCCCGGTCATCATCGAGCGCTGCGGCTTCGAGAACACATATTCCGACGCCTGGTGGTATAAGCTCAAGCACGGAACGGCGGTCTACGGCGTTTTCTGGAACAAAGAGCTGGAAGGCGGGCTGGGCGATATCGACATCGCCATGATCGACCTTCTCAATATCTTCTGGCAGCCGGGGATAAGGGATATCCAGCAGAGCCGCGATCTTTTCATCGCCCACCGCTGGGACAGAGAGGAGCTTGAGCTGCGCTATCCCGCCCATAAGGGCGCGGGCGACGTCATCGACGTCGTCACCCAGAGCCGCGAGAGCGGCGAAAAGGTGACGGTCATCGACTGGTATTACCGCAAAGGCGGCAGGCTGCATTTCTGCAAGTTCGCCGGAGACCGCGTGCTTTACGCCAGCGAGGACGACCCGAGATACAAAAAGACCGGCTGGTATGACCACGGGCTTTACCCCGTCGTGTTCGATACCCTCTTTCCCATGGAGGGACAGCCGGTGGGCTTCGGCTATATCGCCGTCACCAAAGCGCCCCAGGAATATATCGACAGGCTGGGCAGGAATATCCTCGATTCTTCCCTCTTGGCATCCCGCCCGAGGTTTTTCGCCGGGCGCACGGCCGGCATCAACGAGGAGGAGTTCCTCGACTGGGACAGGCCGATCGTCCACGTCGAGGGTGCCATAAGCGACGAACGCCTGCGTCCCATCACGCCCTATCCGCTGAGCGACGCCTATATCAGGGTGCAGCAGATGAAGATCGACGAGATGAAGGAGACGGCCTCCAACCGCGATTTCTCGGCGGGCAGCACCAGCTCGGGCGTGACGGCGGCCTCGGCCATCTCGGCACTGCAGGAGGCGGGCAGCAAGACCAGCCGCGATATGATCTCGGCATCCTATCGCGCCTACAGCCGCATCGGCATGCTCTGCCTCGAGCTGATACGCCAGTTTTACGACGGCAGCCGATGCTTCCGTGTCACGGGGCAGGAGGGCCAGAGCTTCGTCACCTATTCGGGCCGGGGCATAAGCGGAGAGCGCAGGCCGGTGTTCGATATACGCATAACGGCCCAGAAGAAGAATCCCTTTGCCCGCATAAGCCAGAACGAGCTGGCAAAAGAGCTTTACGGCCTTGGGTTCTTCCGTCCCGAGCTGGCCGGGCAGGCCCTGGGCGCGCTGGAGCTTATGGATTTTGAGGGAAAGGAGGCCGTCCGGGCCTACCTTTCGCAGAACAGTCAAAAGGAGGAAATGAATGAGCAGGGAAAAGAATGATAAAAAGTCCGGGGCGGGCCTTGACAGCGGCGGCATGGAAAGGCTGCTGCGCGCCCGCGAGGCATACGGCAGGGCCGACGGCTGGCAGGAGGAGCTTTCGGCTCTGGCCGAAAAATACCCCGCCCTCGATATAAAGGCAGGGCTCAGTAAGCCGAGGCTCAGGGAGCTGCTGCGTGCCGGGTGCGATTTCACATCGGCCTTCGAGGCGGCCAATATCGACGAGATCGTCAAAAGCGCCGAGCTCGACGCCGAGCGCCGCATGGCTTCACGCCTCGAGAGCAACGCCGCAAGGACCGAGGAAAACGGAGTCGCCGCCTCGCGCTCTGCCCCCTTCACATGGGGCGGCAGGGGCATGTCCAAAAAGGACAGGCAGGACATCGTCGACCGGGTCCTGCGCGGCGAAGAGATCAGGCTTTAAAAACAAAGGGAAAAGGAGAGAAATATGACAACAAACACAAATACCACGCTTGAAAGCGGCCTTTCGGCCGAGATGAGGGTCTTTTACAGCGATTATCTTATTGATAACGCCATGCCCAAGCTGGTCCACGACCAGTTCGGCCAGAAGCATCCCATACCCAAAAACGGCGGCAAGACCATCCAGTTCCGCCGCTACAGCCCCCTCGACAAGGCCATGACTCCCCTAACAGAGGGGGTCACGCCCGACGGCCAGAAGCTCAATGTTTCGACCGTCGAGGCCACCGTCAGGCAGTACGGCAGATATATCGAGCTTTCCGATATGCTCGTGCTGACCGCCGTCGACAACAACATCGTCCAGGCGACAAAGCTGCTGGGCGCCCAGGCCGGATCCACCCTTGACACCATCACCCGCGAGGTGCTCAACGGCGGCACCAACGTCCAGTATGCCGAGGGTCAGGTCTCGGGCCGCCATAAGCTGACCGGCGGCCGAGGGGGCGGGAACCAGTATCTGACGGTCGACGCCGTTCGCCGCGCCGCCAGATATCTCAAGACCCAGAACGCCGAAAAGATCGGCGGCAGCTATGTCGCCATCATCCACCCCGACACGGCCTATGACCTCATGTCCGACCCGGCGTGGCAGAATGTCAAGACCTACTGCGACCCCGAGGATATGTACGCCGGTGAGATCGGCAGGATAGCCGGGGTCAGGTTCGTCGAAACGACCGAGGCCAAGATCTTCAAGGGCAGAGGCCTTACGAACGCGGCAGGGGCGCTGACCGTCAAGACGGCGGCGGTCTCGGGCAGCAAGACGGTGGCGGTCAACGAGGCTGTCAGCCAGGAGGAGGCTTCGGCGCTGGCCGGAAGATATGTCATCATCGGCGGCGAGAGATACAAGGTCGCCTCGGCGACGGCGGGATCTGCCGGTTCGGCCTCGATCACCCTGACCGAAAACGCCGTTCAGGCCGCCGGAGATAAGGTCTATCCCGGCGCGGGCGGCGCAGAGGGCAGGGCGGTCTATTCGACCCTTGTGCTGGGCGAGAATGCCTATGGCGTGACCGAGCTTCAGGGCGGCGGGCTCCGGCATATCGTAAAGCAGCTCGGCTCTTCGGGCACGGCCGACCCCCTCGACCAGAGGGGCAGCTGCGGCTGGAAGGCCGTAAGGACGGCCGAAAGGCTGGTCGAGCCCTTTATGGTAAGGATCGAGACATGCTCGACCTTTGATGGCGAGCCCAACTGATAATTAAAAGGAGAGAAAATATGGAAAAGATCGACCGCATGGAGGAATATGTCCCCGTCAGGCTTTTCAGGGACAACGATAAATACAGCCGCGACGTTTTTGTCGCCGTCAACGGCGAGGGCTGCCTTATAAAAAGGGGCGAGGACGTCATGATAAAGCGCAAGTTCGCCGATGTGCTCGAACAGTCGGACAGGCAGGATATGTATGCCTCCGGTCTGATGGACGAGAGGGCCGGGGAGTACGAGCGCATGAGCCGGGAGATATAGCATGGCGGGCAGCATACGCCTTTACGGCGGGCCGAAGGCCGCACTGCCCCGTCTGGCCGGGCGTATGCCCGGCCTCTGCACCGACACCGATGAGCTTTATGTCGGAAGCGAAGGGGGCAACATCCTTCTGGCCTCGGCCGACGCCGCGGCGGGAAGGTTCGGAAGGCTGACGCTGACCGGAGGCGATGAAGGAACGCCGGGAGAGGGGCAGCTGGCCTATACCGGCGGCGGGCTGGTGCTTGGAACAAGTGATGGGGCGAAGAATGTCGCCTTTCGGGCCGCGGCCGTCGATGCGATATCGGAAAGCGCCGGTGCATCGCAGATCGCCGCCCGGCTCAATATGCTCATCGCGGCGCTCAAGGCCTCGGGCGTGATGGAGGAATGATATGGAAAGACAGATAGAGGTCAGGATAAACGGCAGCTTTGCCGGTATGAGCCATAAGCTGGCCGGTGTGCAGGGCGAGGGCAACGTCACCCGTATGCGCATCATATTCGACGAGAGCTGGCGCGGCTTCAGCAAGCGCATCGTATGGCGCAATGCATTGGGGCTCGACCCGGTGTCGGTCATACTCGGGGCGGATCAGCGCGACGGCAATGACCTGACATACGCCGTCATGATCCCGCCAGAGCCTCTTAAAGAGCCGGGATGGTGCAGCTTTGTCATCGAGGGCTGCACCGAGGATGAGGGCGGAACGGCGTCGGTGGCCGTGACGGCCTCCGGACGGCTGGAGGTCAAGCCGGGCGAATACGGCGCTCCGGCCGAGCCGACCGCCCCAGAGGCCCTTCAGCTCCAGCATGAGATCGACGGCCTTTTGGAGAGCGTCGAGGCTCACGCCGACGCGGCGTCAGGCTCGGCGGCAGCGGCGCTTTTATCGGAGAAGAGCGCGGCCGAAAGCGCCGCCTCGGCATCGGGATCGGCCCTGTCGGCCTCGAGGGACGCGCATGTCAGCAAGAGCTGGGCCGCCGGAGGTACCGGCACGCGGCAGGGCGAGGATACCGATAACGCCCGCTATTGGGCCGGTGTGGCAAAAGCCGCCGCCGGAGGCGGGGCGGGTGTCGGCAGCTTCAACGGCAGAAGCGGGGCCGTCATGCCCAAGGCCGGGGA
This sequence comes from uncultured Eubacteriales bacterium, assembly GCA_934636325.1. Taxonomy (GTDB): domain Bacteria; phylum Bacillota; class Clostridia; order Oscillospirales; family Butyricicoccaceae; genus RGIG1902. The sequence goes on along the minus strand of CAKUAK010000123.1, from coordinate 7,451 downwards.
TTACACCAAGGCCCAGGTCGGCCTCGGCAGCGTCGACAATACATCCGATATCGACAAGCCGGTCAGCCGTGCCGTGCAGGCCGCCCTCGATCTCAAGGCCGGGACCTCCCATTCCCATGGCGCGTCGGGCATAACGGCCGGTACGTTGGGCGGAAGGGTGCAGGCCGGGGCGGCGGCTCAGCAGGAGCTGGGGCAGCCCCAGATCAGGGATATCACGGCCGGGACGGAGGATCTGACGGCCGGGAGCTCGGCCCTTGCCACGGGGACGATATATCTGGTCTACGAGGTATAGAGATGGCCAAAAGGATGTATATCGGGCAGGGCGGACTTGCCCGAAGGGTAAAGAAGATATATGTCGGCGCGGGCGGGTATGCCGCCCGGGTAAAAAAGGCATATGTCGGCATAGGCGGCACGGCCCGTCCATTTTTCGGCGGGGGCACCCCGGCATATTACGGCCGCGCCGCCGACCTTTCCGCCGAGCGCTTCAATATGACAGGCGTGACGATAGGCGGAAGGGCCGTGTTCGCGGGCGGCTGCAAAAGCGTCAGCTCGGCCGCCGATACGGCGTCGAACGACATCGACCTGTATGACGGCAGCCTTGTCCACACGACCTCGACGCTGCCCGCCGCCCGACACAGGATGGCCGGATGCGGCATGGGTGACTGGGCGCTGCTGGCCGGAGGAAAGACGGCGGCCGACAGCAAGACGACCTGCGCTTCGACGGTGTATAAGGTCGATATATCGCTGACCAAAACGGCGGCGGGCACCGGATTGACCACGGCGGTCTATTCGGCCGCCGCGGCCGCGGCAGGGCAGTACGCCCTTGTGGCCGGGGGACGCACGGGAACGTCGACCTCGGCCGTCAGGGCCGAGGTCTATGCCTATGATGGGTCGCTGACCTGGACCCAGGCCGCCTCGCTGTCACTCAGGCGCGGCAGGCTTTCGGGCTGCGCCCTCGGCGAGCGGGCGGTATTCGCGGGCGGCGACGCCGAGGCGGCCGCCAATTCCTATGACGGCAGCCTGACGCGGATATCCTCGCCGGAGGTATTTTATCATCTGCGCCATATGGGCACGGCCGTTCTGGGCGGCAGGGCGGTCTTTGCCGGGGGCTGTGACAGCAATGTCTCGGGCAAGGCCGAGGTCTATCTTTTCGACGCGGGCCTGACACGGACACAGGCGGCCCAGAGCTTCGGCAGGGGACGTCCGGCGGCCGGGGTCACCCTTGACGGCTATGCCGTCTTCGGCGGCGGATACTACGGCACGACGGCCGGCGCGTGGCAGTGTGATATATACGACGAGAGCATGACCAGGACCGCCCCGGCGGACGACATGGGAAGGGTCGGCATAAGCTCGGGCGAATACACCGTCGCCGGTGCGAAGGCCGGGGACTATGCCATCTTTGCCGGTGACTATTACGCCTGGGCAAGGGCGTTCATACAGGCTTAAAACAGGAGGAGAGATATATGAAAAGATATGCCATTTGGAATAAAAGAGATCCGATCATAACGCCGGTGGGCGAGGTGCTGACGGCACAGCAGTGGATAGCGAGATATCCCGCCGCCGGGCTGGAAAGCATCACCGTCGTATGCTCGGCTGGAGAGATCAACGGCGGATTTTTCGGGACGCTGGGCCAGATGAAACAGACCTACGGCGGCATGGGGGCCGACCTTTCGGCCTGCGAGACCGACGAGGATGTCCTGAGGGCCATCGAGGCCTTTGAGGACGCCCAGAATACCGCGAGCCGCGAGCCCACGGCCGAAGAGCGTCAGGCGGCCGCCCTCGAGGCCATAGCCTCGGGCGCATCACAGGAGAACGCGGCGGCCCTTTCGGCCCTGCTTGGAGAGGAGGAATAGAATGACCGACAGGATAACAAGGGCGCGTCAGATAAGAAGGGCATTGCAGCTCTGGGCGGCGCAGATGACCGACGAGAGCGTCATGATGGAGATGGCGTCGGTCTATCCGGCGTGGTCGGAAAAGCAGAGATATAAGGCGGGCGACATCGTCGCCTGCGGCAGCAATGCCGACGGCGAGCCTCAGCTTTACAGGGTGATGCATGGGCATGTTTCCCAGGCCGATTGGCGTCCCGACCTTGCGGCGTCGCTCTTTAAAAGGATAGGCTTTGCCGAGGACGGCACGGCCATATGGACACAGCCCCTCGGGGCGCAGGACGCCTATATGGAGGGCGACGAAGTCTATCACGAGGGGGCGCGCTGGCGCTCGCTTCTGGACAACAATGTCTGGCAGCCCGGGGTCTATGGATGGCAGAAGGTGGAGGGATAGCATGAGCGACAGCGTCATTACGGCGGTCATCACCAGCATAGTCACCCTCCTCGGCGTGCTGGCGGCCAACAGCCGCCAGGCTGCGGTGACCGAGATGAGGCTCGACGAGCTGACCCGCGAGGTGCGCGAGCACAACAATTTCGCCCAGAGGATGCCGGTCGTAGAAGAGCAGATAAAGGTCATCAACCACCGCATAGGCGACCTTGAACAGGGGGAGAAAAGATGACGGTCGCCGAGGTCATCGCAAGGGCCGACGGGCTGCGCCCCAACAGCCTTGACGATATGGAAAAGATGCGGTATGTGGCCGGGCTTGAACGGCGTCTGATGCGCGAGCTGGGCATGACGCCCGACCTGCCCGATCCCCCCGGCTGCGCCGGTGCGCAGCTGACGGCCGACGGGGGATACGAGGATATCTATATATTCTATCTCTGCGCCAGGATAGACCTGGCCCACCGCGAATATGAGGGATGGAACGGCATGACGGTGCTCTTCAACGCCCTCATGGAGGATTTCAAAAAGCAGAAGCTGCGGGACAAGGCGCCGCAGCCCGCCGGCATAAAGGGGATATGGAGGCGCGGCGTATGAGGATGCCCTATCTTCCGCAGGGGGGCGGCATATCGTCGGTCACCGAGAGCATCGGCGGGCTGTGGCTGACCGGCGATTATGAAAACGGCAGCCTTGCCGGCGGACTGCATCTCGACAGCCGGGAAAGTCCGGCACTATGCCAGCGCGCAGCGCCGCTCACAGAGGGCGAATATGAAGATCCCCAGGCCATGGCGGCCTCGGGCGGAAAGCTGGCCCTTATATGCGGCGGAAGGGTCATATGGGACGGGGCAGATATCGGCCCGGTCACAGAGGGCGCCAAACATACGGCGGTCATCGGGCAGAGGATAGTCATCTTTCCCGATAAAAAATATATCGACACGGCCTCGGGCGAACTCTGCGATATGGAGGCGTCGGTCACGGCCTCGGGGCTGACCTTCGATGGAGGCTCCATCGAGCTGGCCGAGGGTCAGTGGCCCTTTGCAGAGGGCGACGGGGTAGAGATATCGGGCTGTGCCGAGCACAGCGCCAATGATCTCAGCCTTATCGTCAGAGGTGTCGAGGGGACAAAGCTGCGGTTCGACGACAATGTCTTTGAGGCCGGGACCGAGAGCGGCAGCGTCACGGTCAGGCGGCGTCTGCCCGACCTCGAGGTCATATGCGAAAGCGGCAACCGCCTTTGGGGCTGCGAGGGCAATGTCATTTACGGCTCGAAGCTGGGCGACCCGCTCAATTTCTTTGTATACGACGGCCTGTCGACCGATTCTTATGCCGTGACCACCGGCGGCGACGGCGGCTTCACGGCCTGTGCGCCCTACGGCTCGCACATAATGTTTTTCAAGGAGGATATGGCATATAAGCTCTATGGCACACGCCCGGCCAATTTCCAGCTCATGCCGGCCAGGATACCCGGCGTCAGAAGGGGCTGCGCGCCGACCGTCCTGACCGACAGCGAGGATATGTATTACCTCGGGACCGATGGCTTTTACGCCTATTCGGGCGGGGTGCCGCGTCTGCTCAGCCAGAGGGTCGGCATGCCGTGGAGCGGCGAGGGCTGCGGCGGCATATGGAAGGGACGGTATTATCTTTCGGGCGGCTGGGGCACATGGACATACGACCTGCTGCGCGAGAGGTGGCTGCCCTGGGGCGAAGAACAGGGGGCGGCAATGACCTCCTGCGGCGGAAGGATGCATATGCTCTGCCGCGGCGGGCGGCTGCTGGCCCTTGACGAGGGCGCGGAGGATGAAGAGTGGCTGGCCGAGTTCCGCCCCTTTAAGGGCGCGCCGGGGCGGTACACCTCCCTGTGCGGCGTTATCGTCGACGCCCGGCAGGAGGATGGGGCGTGGATGGCCCTCGAATACCGAATGACCGGCCGGCCGTGGCAGCAGGCGGCGGTATGGCCGGCGGGATATGCCGGCCCGAGAAGGGCATCGCTTCCGCCCAACAGGGGTTATGATATGGCCCTGCGGCTGCGGGGCAGGGGCCGCTGCACCGTCATGTCGATCGAAAGGATATTCAGAAGGGGGAGCGAGCAGAAATGATATTTTCGGGCGTAATGCGCAGGCTGGACGCGAGCGACACCCGCAGGAGCCTGCGCATCATGGAGGATCATATAAGGAGCATGCAGGAGCAGCTTGAATATACCCTCTATAATCTCGACAGCACCAATGTCACCAGCATAGATCCCGGCGTCACCAGCATCGGCGGCGACGGCATGAGCATTTCGGGAGAGAGCCTTGCCCTTTACGGAAGCGGCGGCGAGCGGGTCGTCATGGGGAGGCAGGGCAGCGCCTTCCGCATGGAGATTGCCGGAAAGGGAGGACGCAGCGCCGTCTATCTCGACGGAAGCGGAAGGGTATGCGTCGGGCCGGAGGCGGCGGTCTATATCGACTGCGGCACATGGGAATAGAGGAAAGGAGAAGATATGGCTTACAGCAAAGACACAGACTATAAAAAGCTGATCGAAAAGGCGGCTTCGAGCGGCGATTACCGCACGGCGGCCAAACTCGAACAGCAGAGAAACGAAAAAATAAAGGGAGAGGGCCTGAGCTACGGTACGACGTCGGATTATGCCGGATGGCTCGATAAAAACGACTACGGCAGCCGCATAAAGTCGGCCATCGGTTCGGGCGGCAGCCGCCGGGAGGTGGCCGGGCTGCTCAAAAAGAGGGTCGACAAGGCCTCGTCGACCAAGGGCATGGAGCAATGGGCTGGCGACGATATATACGACATGGCCATCGAGTACCTGACATCCTATGACCTGCCCGAGTACCAGAGCCGTTATGCCGGGAGGATCGACAGCCTGATCGACAAGCTGACCTCCCGGGGCGAGTTTTCTTATGACTATAAGAGCGACCCGCTTTACGCCGCATATGCCGAGGCATATCAGCGGGAGGGCAAAAGGGCGGCGCAGGATGCCCTCGGCATGGCGGCACAGAATACCGGCGGGTATGTCTCGAGCTATGCCGCCTCGGCGGCACAGCAGGCCGGAAGCTATTACAGCGCCAAGCAGGCCGACAAGATCCCCGAGCTGTATAAGCTGGCCTATGAAGTATATATGGACGGGCTGGAGCTCGACATGGACAGCCTTTCGGCACTGGCCAAGCTGGACCAGCAGGAATACCAGCGCTACCGCGACACGATCGACGACGCGTACCGCAGGCAGCAGGAGGACTATGACCGGTATCTCGATTCGGAAAAGCTCAGGCGTCAGGACGAGCAGCTGGAATACGACAGGTCACGGGACAGCCTTGCCGACAGCCGGTATGACAGCGAGTGGGCATATAAGCTGGGGCGCGACGAGATATCCGACCGCCGCTATGAAGAGCAGCAGGCATTGAAGAATACCGCCGCGGCGGCCAAGAGCGCCGTAAAAAGCACGGCAAAGAGCGCATCGTCCAAAAGCCGAAGCTCGGGCGGCGATGACGGGGTGCAGATATACGGCCTTACCGGCACATACAGCCGCGAGGAGGCCGAGGCCATGGTGGCCATCGGTCTGGCACAGCGCTTCAACCAGAACGGAAAGAGCTTCTATAAGCTGGCGGCGATGGGATAGGCGAAGCATCGCGTGACGGCACAAAGCGGTCTGCATTGTTTGCAGGCCGCTTTTCCTACCATCATGGTCTCATTCAAGCAAATATGTATTTTGTTTTTACTTCGCAAAGCAATAAAAGCCGATAAAATACCTTGAAAAATATGGTGTTGGGAGATATAATTGTATATAGTTAAATTTGTATCCTGATTCATAAAAAGCATCTTTTGTGAACAGACCGGGTCTTTGCCATCAAATCCAAACGTATAAGGGGGAAACAGATGAATAAACAGGCAGAATAGGTCACAGGGGATTCGTTTCTACTAAAAGGCAATAATATTAGGGAGGAATTATGATGAAAAAAAGAACGTACCTGCACAGGGCTCTGGCATTTATGGTGTGTGCTGTGATTTGCTGTTCACTGATGCCCGTAACTGCTCTCGCGATCAAAGGCCCCAACCCGTCAAGCTGGGGTGCGCCGACCATCTCGGATCTTCGTATAGTTGAAGCAGGCGAAGGCTATGCACGGCTCGAGTTCTATCTGGAGCAGTCGCAGGGCGCGATAGAGGCATGGCAATGGTATATGGATAACGGCGCGGCAGATGGCTATATCGTTGGCATGATCAACAGCATAGACGCAGAGTACTCGATCAACGGCGGTGAATGGACCAAGGGATATGACAGTGCAAACAATTACATGTTTAACAGCGAAATATCCCGTAAAGACGAGCTGTTTATCGAGGGAGAATGTTTTACCTCTGTCAAAGAAAGCTATGAGGAGCTGAAATCGGCGGAGGTTCGTCTGCGTGTCTTCTACAGCGGCTTTTATGTTGATGACAACAACAAAATAGTTCCCTTCCAGGGCAGCGACCACGGCATGTATTCCAACGAACTGACCGTTGTGGGAACGGCCTCCGGAGAGGAAACGCAGGTGCCGGAAACCGCACCGTCCTTTACAGACGTTCCTTCTGATGCATGGTATGCCGATTATGTTGCGATGCTGGCAGAATCTAACATGCTGAAGGGAAAGAGCGAGGGCAAGTTCGCCCCTAAAGACAACATGACGGTGGCCGAAGCCATCACCCTGGCCGTCCGCCTCGATGGGCTGGTAAAGGAGAACTACGATCCGACAGCAAGCTATCCGGCTTCGGGCGCATGGTATCAGCCCTATGTGGAATACGCAAAGGCAAACGGCCTTCCCTGGCAGTACGGCGATTACAATTCCCCCATCACGCGCAGCGAGTTCGCGCATATTTTTGCGACCTATTATAAAAACAACAAAGCTTTATACGACAGTGAAGGAATTGGACCGAAAAATGATGTTAGAGACGGAGCGATCCCCGATATGCCGATGACGAATAAGCATGCAGAGGATGTATACACGCTCTATCGGCTGGGTGCGCTTACCGGCAGTGACGCGGCACACAACTTCCGTCCGGAAAGCAATATTCAGCGCTGCGAGGTCGCGGCGATCGTTGTGCGGCTGGGCGAGCCGGATTATTTGCAGAGCTTTACCATGGAATAAAATAAGATATGTGGGTCAAGCCCACTTGATCAAGAAAGGCAAGCCGGACACAAACGTGTCCGGCTTGCCTGC
>CAKUAK010000122.1 GCA_934636325.1 uncultured Eubacteriales bacterium | reverse complement strand
TTTATCAAGTATTGCCTATAATGCTTGATAAAATTTGTGAAATATGTTATAATCCATAAAAATGGAGGTATTTTTGATGTCCAAAGAATTCGACAGCAGATTGATAATACATAATATACCTACCATGGCTTTGGTGGGTATAACTGTTTTTCCCAATACAGTATTTCATTTCGACGTAGGCCGTCCGATATCGGTCAACGCATTAAATAAATCCATGGCTTCCGACCAGAAGATATTCCTGGTCTCACAGAAGGATATGGCGACAGAGGTCCCCGGCTTTGACGATATCTTCCGCATGGGCACCATTGCCAGGATAAAGCAGGTACTCAAGATGCCCGGCGGTACGCTGAGGGTCCTTGCAGAGGGCGAGAGCCGCGCTATCGTCTACGCGCCCCTTTCGGGTTCCGATTATCTCAGATGCGATGCCTATATCATCGAGGGCTCTGAAAAGCCGGCCGTTACAAAGCGCGATCAGGCAACGGTGCGCATGCTGCGAGATCTGTTCATGCAATATGGCGAGCTGGCGCCCAAAATGGGCGGCGATGTCATGATGAAGATCTTTGACAGCGATGATATGGAATATCTTTCCGATTTTATCGCCCAGAATATTTTCATACAGCACACCGATAAGCAGATCATCCTTGAAGAAGGTGATGCGCGCAAAAGATGCGCTCTGCTCATCCAAATGCTCACAAGAGAGATAGATATCCTCGAGATAGAGCAAGAGATCCAGAATAAGGTCAAGGACCAGATGGACAAGAACCAGCGCGATTATTATCTGCGTGAGCAGATACGCGCTATCAATGAAGAATTGGGCGACGGCGAGGATGCGGCCGGCGAGGCTCGCGCATACAGCGATAAGATCAAAGAGCTCAAGTTCCAGAAGGATGTTGAAGAGAAGCTGCTTAAAGAGACGACCCGCCTTGCCAAAATGCAGGCGTCATCGCCCGAAAGCGGCGTTATCCGGTCTTATCTCGACGCTGTTTTAGAGCTCCCGTGGCACAAAACGACAGAAGAGAACGATTCGATAGAGAAGGCCGAAAAGATCCTTGACGCCGACCATTACGGCCTCGAAAAGGTCAAAGAGCGTATTTTGGAGTTTTTCGCGGTAAAGACCATTTCGGGCGGCATAAAGGGCCAGATAATCTGCCTTGTCGGTCCTCCGGGGGTCGGCAAAACGTCTATCGCAAGGTCGATCGCCAGAGCCATGGGCAGAAATTATGCCCGCATATCTCTCGGCGGCGTCAGGGACGAGGCCGATATCCGCGGCCACAGACGCACATATATCGGCTCCATGCCGGGCAGAATAATCGCGGCGGTCAAGCAGGCCGACAGCAAAAATCCGCTCATACTGATAGACGAGATAGACAAGCTCGCGTCAGATTATAAGGGCGACCCGTCATCGGCTCTTCTCGAGGTTTTTGATACCGAACAGAACTCGACATTTGTCGATCATTACATAGATGTGCCCTTTGACCTTTCGCAGGTGCTGTTTATCTGCACGGCCAATAATGCAGAGAATATACCTGGCCCGCTTTATGACCGTATGGAGGTCATCGAGCTTTCGGGATATACCGCCGAGGAAAAGCTGCACATCGCGCGCGAGCATCTGCTGCCCAAACAGCTCAAGGCCAATGGACTCAAGGCCTCGAATCTCATTATCAACGAGGCCGCCATGCGCGCTATAATTGACGGATATACCAAAGAGGCCGGGGTGAGATCCCTTGAGCGTGAGCTTGCCAAGCTGTGCCGCAAAACGGCCAAGCATATGCTCGAGACCGAAAAGAGATCACTGCGTGTTACGCCGAATAATCTTAGCAAGTATCTCGGCAACGCCAGATTCAAGAAAAAAGATCTCAGCGAACAGAATGACTGCGGTGTGATAAACGGTCTGGCGTGGACAAGCGTAGGCGGAGAGACCCTCGTGGTAGAGGCTATCGCCGTCGAAGGCAGCGGTAAGATCGAGATAACGGGTAATCTCGGCGACGTCATGCGCGAGTCGGTCAAAGCCGCTGTGACCTATATCAGAAGCCGCGCCGATGTCCTTGGCATTGTGCCGGACTTTTATAAAACAAAGGATAACCATATCCATGTCCCCGAAGGAGCCGTGCCGAAGGACGGACCCTCGGCGGGCATTACGATAGCAACGGCTCTGATCTCGGCTCTGACGGGGCGCAAGGTCAGCCGCAGCATCGCAATGACCGGAGAGGTCACGATCACCGGCCGCGTCCTGCCGATAGGCGGGCTCAAGGAAAAGACGATGGCGGCATACCTCGCCGATGTCAAGCGGGTCATAATACCTCAGGAGAATGTAAGGGATCTTGACGATATAGATAAAACAGTCCGCGAGAATATAGAGTTTGTCCCGGCAAGTCATATGGATGACGTTGTACGCGCCGTTTTCACATATGCCCCGATCACATCGGAGGAGAAGCCAAAGGAAAAAAAGCCGGTTGGTGTTATCCCCACGGCGCCGACGCCTAAAGTGTCGGGCATCAGACGATAGGTGAGAAATGAACTTAAATAAAACAGTATTTGTGCGCTCTGCGGCGTCGCCCTCGGATTTCCCGGGCGGCCCGCAGAAGAGATTTGTGTTTGCCGGCAAGTCGAATGTCGGCAAGTCGTCGACGATAAACCGTGTCGTCGGCAAAAAGGGCTTTGCAAAGGTCAGCTCGATGCCGGGCAAGACGGTCTATGTCAATATGTTCAGCGTCGAGGACAAGGCGTGGATCATAGACCTTCCGGGATACGGCTATTCGCGCACGTCAAAGGAAGAGCGCGCACGCTATTCCAAGCTGATAGAGGCCTATTTTGATGCCGATATGGATATGATATCCCGGCTTTATCTGATCGTCGACATACGGCATAAGCCGACGGCCGACGATGTCACGATGGTCGAATGGATACGTTCTTATAATTTGCCCTTTACCGTCGTCGCCAATAAATCTGATAAGCTCAAGCCATCTCAGATAGCTCCGGCTATAGATCTTATAAAACAGACGCTTGAGCTTGACGAATCGGTTCTCGTTATTCCTTTTTCAGCTGAAAAGGGCGATGGACGCGATGCCCTCGTGGCCGATATGCTTTCCGTTTTTAAATAATTCTGCCGGAGGCCGGTGAATTGAAAAATCTTCAGTATTATCTGACCGTCATTCCGGCGGCCCTTATAGCCATTACATTCCATGAAATGAGCCATGCCTATACGGCCTATCTGCTCGGAGATCCCACGGCAAAAAGCCGCGGCAGACTGTCGCTGAATCCGCTTTCGCATCTCGACCCGATAGGCTTTATCTGTATGGTTTTTGTCGGCTTTGGATGGGCAAAGCCTGTTCCGATAGATCCGCGTTATTTTAAAAAGCCAAAGCTCGGCATGGCAATAACGGCTCTGGCCGGGCCTGTCTCCAATTTTCTGATGGGCTTTGCCGCGATCCTGATATATGTTTTTGTAACGCTGTCGCAGCCGGGCAGGGTGCTTGCGGCCATGGCGGCATTTTTCAGGGTTTTTGCAAGCCTTAATGTTGGCCTCGCCGTTTTCAATCTTTTGCCTGTGCCGCCGCTGGATGGGTCAAAGATATTGTTCCTTTTTCTTCCCAATCGGGCCGTTGCCTGGTTTTACCGTTATGAGGGATATATACGTTTGGGTCTGCTTCTCTGCCTTTATCTCGGTTTCATGGATGGCATCATCGGCTGGGGGCAGAATATGGTGTATAGATTCTTTATAAACCGATCCCTTGATCTTGCAAGTCTTGTGGGGCTGCTGTAATGCCTGACGTTACTTTTCATCTTGAGGTATTCGATGGCCCCCTCGATCTGCTGTTGCATCTTCTATCTAAAAATAAGATAGAGATAAAGGATATCCCGATAGCCGAGATCCTCGAACAATATCTCGAATACCTTGAAGCTATGCAGCGTATGGATATCGAGCTGACCGGTGACTTTATCGCCATGGCGGCGCAGCTTGTTTATATCAAGTCAAGAATGCTGCTGCCTGTTCATGACGATGAGGAGACCGATGATCCCCGTGCCGAATTGGTCGAGGCCCTCCTTGATTATCGGCGTGTGAAAATGGCGGGGCAGCTTCTGCTCTCGCGCTATAAAACGGCCGGAGACGTATTCGTCAGGCAGCGTGAGATTATGGCCCCGGATGAGGATCAGCTTTACGGCAACACATTGGAACAGCTTTTTCATGCGATGGCAGCTGTCTTGGAAAATGCGGCAAAGAAGCTGCCACCGACAGTCGAGGCTCTTGAGGGCATCGTCAATGTCGAAAAAATGCCGGTCAGTGACGTCATGGATATGATAAGCTCGAGATTCGAATTGAGCCGCAGGCTCAGCTTTATTGAGCTGATATCTGGGGCGCATGACCGCTCGGAAATGGTGGCAGTTTTTCTTGCTGTCTTGGAGCTTTCAAGGCTCGACCGCATAGATATCATAGAGGACGAAAAAGAAGGATATTGCCTTATTGATAAGGGGGATGCAAATGGGAGACAATAGACTCTGCTGTATGCTCGAGGCCGTTCTGTTTGCATCCGGTGACCCCATTGACGAGGTGAGACTGTGCAGCATCCTGAGTGTCGAGCAAGGTGAGCTTGAAAGAGCGGCGGCCATACTTTCTGAGCAATACGACAGTGGACACAGGGGCATAAAGCTCATAAAGCTGGAGGGCAAATATCAGCTCGTTTCGCGCCCGGAGTATTCGGCGTGGGTGCGCAGGGCGCTTGAATCGGGCAAACCGCCGATGCTGTCGCCGTCGGCCATGGAGGTCCTTGCCATAATCGCATATAAACAGCCGGTCACAAGGATATATATCGAACAGATACGCGGCACCGACAGCTCGTATACAGTCAATTCGCTTATAAATAAAGGCCTTATAGAGAACTGCGGGAGGCTCGATGTGCCCGGGCGTCCGGCATTGTACCGGACAAGTGAAAAGTTTTTGCGTTCCTTTGGTATTTCCGGGCTTGACGAGCTTTTGTCCGACGGTGATCTCGACATAGAAAAGATACTTTCAAAGCCGGATGGCGGTGAGCTGGCCGAATGAAATGGATATTGATCTTTTTCCTGGTCATATTAGAGCTGCTTCTTCTGCTTTTGATAATACCGGCCGGAGTAAGCCTTTCGGCCGGGGATTCCTATCTTAATGTCTATGCGAGGGCCCTTGGACTTAAGGTAAAGATATATCCGTCCGGCAAAGGGAAAGCCTCGGGTTCCGACGGCCGTAAAAAGCGGGAAAAGAAGAAGGTCTCGGAAAAAAACCATGAGGAAACAGAAGGATCGGGGGAAAAGTTCAGGCTCGATCCTAAAAAGATATTCGAGTATCTCGGTTTCCTGGCCGACGCCCTGTCTTGGATAGCCAAAGGGATATTCGTACCGAAGTTTGTGTTTGACCTTCATATTCACAATGACGATGCGGCCAAGACAGCGATGATGTATGGCGCGGCGTGCAGCGCAGCCGGTGCGGCTGTGCCCAAGATCGAGCGGTTTATAAAGGTCAGGCGAAGAGAGATCAGAATATATCCCGAGTTTGAAGGGAAAACCAGCTTTATGCTTAATATGACAGTAATGGCCCTGCCGATACAGCTTATAGTCGTCGGGATCATGCTGTATTGCAGATGGAATAGATTAAATAAAGATAAGGCGGTGTAATATGAGCAGCTTAAACGAAGTCATGGGCCAGACGATGTCCAAGATAAAAGAGCTCGTCGATGTCAATACCGTTGTCGGGGAACCGATAACGACTCCTGATGGAACTACCCTTATACCGGTGTCAAAGGTGACCTTCGGCTTTGCATCGGGCGGGACCGATGGAACGGACAAGAATGACAAGACCTCCTTTGGCGCAGGCAGCGGTGCGGGGGTCTCGATCGTCCCCATCGCGTTTATCGTGGTATCTTCGGGAAATGTGCGGATGATATATATTGATCCTCCGACAAATTCATCGGTCGATAAGATAATTGATATGGTCCCCGGCATCATTGATAAGTTCAAGGGGAGCAAGAAGGAAGAAACACCGCCCGAGGTCTATTGATCTTCATAAAAACCCGGTCATCTCCATAAGCTGTTTCGAGGTGATAGGGTTTGAAAAGGATGGCTGCTGTTGTTTTTCTTGTGCTCTGGTGTCTGACGGTACAGAGCTTTGCTATTGCGCCTAATGATATATCGGCCAAAAGTGCTGTCGTTTATGACGGATTGACAGGAAAGGTCCTTTTCGAAAAGAATTCCAAGGCTCATATGCCGATAGCCAGCACGACCAAGATAATGACGGCGTATACATCCCTGAAGATATACGAGCTTGACAGAAGATACGAGATCCGTCCCTCGTGGACCGGTATCGAGGGTTCGTCCATGTATCTGAAGACAGGGGAAGAACTCAGTGTGGAAGAGCTGCTGTACGGCCTTATGCTTATGAGCGGGAATGACGCGGCGGTGGCACTTTCTTCATGCCTTACCGGCAATGGAGAGGATTTTGTTGCGCTTATGAACCGATATGCCACGCAGCTTGGGCTGAATGATACGCATTTTGAAAACCCCAATGGGCTTGATGAAGGCGATCATCATTCAACGGCATACGATATGGCCCGTCTTACCGCGGAGGCCATGCGGCTGCCCGAGTTCCGAAAGATCGTTGGAACGGCCAACATATCAATAGCCGGAAGATACATGAAAAACCATAATAGGCTGCTTGGTATGTATCCCGGCATATGCGGCGTAAAGACCGGTTTTACAAAGAAGGCCGGCAGATGCCTTGTAAGCGCCGCCGAAAGCATGGGGCGGCAGGTAATAGTGGTCACTCTTAGCGCGCCTGATGATTGGAATGATCATATTAAGCTGTACGACAAATATATCGGCGTGTTGGAAGAGGCCGATATCCTGCCGACAGGCGAGATCGGATCGGCAAGGATCGTTTCCGGAGAAAGGGGTAACTGCCCGCTCTATGTAAACAGCGGCTTTTCCGTTGGGATAATGCCCGAAGAGGGAGAGCGGATAAAGATATCTCTCGAGGGACCAAGGATGGTGTACGCCCCGGTATGTGCCGGGGATCTTTACGGCAAGGTAGTTATTACACTCGATGATGTTGAAATCGCGTCAAGAGAGGTATATTATAAACAGGACATAGCAGAGCTCGGCGGCGCGGAAAACATAGGGTTTTTCGGCCTGCTGAAAAGAATATTCAGGAAGTGAACCGTGAAAGAGAGATTGCAGAAAATACTGTCGGCCAGCGGCATTTGTTCGCGCCGCAAAGCCGAAGAATATATAAGTTCCGGCGCTGTAAAGGTAAATAACATTATAGCAATTTTGGGACAGTCGGCCGACCCCGAGCATGACAGGATAACACTTTTCGGTGAAGATATCTCATCAAACAACCAAAAAGTATACATAATGCTCAATAAGCCCCGCGGATATGTCACGACACTGTCGGATGAAGCAGGGCGGCCTACGGTGCTTGAACTGGTCAAGGATATACCGCAGAGGATCTATCCTGTCGGACGGCTCGATATGCATTCGGAGGGTCTGCTTATCATGACGAATGACGGAGAGTTGGCCAATAAGCTGACACATCCCTCACACAGGGTATATAAGACATATCTTGTCAATATAAGCTATGACGGAAAGCCCCTTCAGGAGCCGGCTGACAAGATGCTGTCTCATCCAATGACGATCGACGGTGTTAAGCTGCTTCCGGCAAGGTGCCGTAAAGTAGTTGACCTTGACGATGGATGTATCCTGACCATGAGCATCAGGCAGGGCAAAAACCGCCAGATAAGGCGTATGTGCACCCACTGCGGCTTCACGGTAAGGTCCCTTAAAAGGGTATCAGTGGGAAAACTTATGCTTTCCGATCTGCAAAGCGGATGCTACAGGCATCTTACAGCCGACGAGGTGG
Organism: uncultured Eubacteriales bacterium; assembly: GCA_934636325.1. Classification (GTDB taxonomy): domain Bacteria; phylum Bacillota; class Clostridia; order Oscillospirales; family Butyricicoccaceae; genus RGIG1902. Next base: position 9,192 of record CAKUAK010000122.1, on the reverse strand, counting down.
AGTATCTCAAGTCTCTTAAGTGATCACAACAGGCGGGATAAAAAAATATATAAATCAGAAGGATATGAGCAAATGATGCGTATCAGCGAGATTATTTCGGAAAAGTACTCGGGGTTCACAAAGGGACAGCGCCTTTTGGCGGCATTTGTGCTCGAGCATTGTGATAAAGCCGCCTTTATGAGCTCTTTTGAGCTTGCATCGGTCTCGGGCGTAAGCCAGTCGACCGTCATGCGTTTTGCCACAGCTCTTGGATTTGACGGCTTTACCGACTTTCAGCAGGCCCTTCAGACAGAGCTCAAATACCGCCTTTCGGCTCTTTCTCGCTTTGAGGTCATGTCGGACAACCCCGATGACAACGACGTCTTTCGCGGCATTGCGGCGGCCGATGCCATAAACATCAAAAAGAACACCGATCTCAATGATGTCGATGCCGTGAATAATCTCTGCACACGCCTTTCGCTCAGCTCGAAGGTCTATATTTACGGTCAGGGGTATGCTTCCGCTGCCGCACAGTATCTCAGTTATTATCTCAGGATACTTCTGCCCAATGTCTGCGATGTCAACCATACGGGGGTCGATCCGATTTCTTCCGTGGCTGATATAGATAACGGCGATCTGCTTATCATAATCAGCTTCCCGGTGCATTCCGATACGACCAAAAAGCTGGCGGCTTTTGCAAGGTATAAAGAAGCCTCGGTCGCCACGATAAGCGAGGGCAGCAAGTCAGAGATATCCAATTATGCCGATATAAATCTGATCTCGGAATACGGAGACTATGGCGTCAACGGCACGTTAGCTCCGCTCATATCTCTTTGCGGCAGCATAATATGTCTGCTTGTCCGCAACGATGAAAAGGCGCAGAAGAAGCTGCGCTTATCGGACGAAGCCGCAAACTTTACGATATAGGAGAGAATATATACCAATGAAGATCGGGATCGTAGGTGCGGGTGCGGCCGGTATGATAGCGGCTGTCGCCGCAGCCGGAGCGGGCGCGGATGTATTTGTCGTCGAGCACAGCAGCCGCCCGGGGATGAAGCTCAATATCACAGGCAAGGGACGCGGAAATATTACAAATAACTGTGATATCCCCACGCTCATTAAGAATATTCCAGGTAATGGTCAATTCCTTTACAGCGCTTTTAATTCCTTTGACCCGGCCGATACACTGGCTTTTTTCGAGGAGCTCGGCGTGCCGCTCAAGACCGAAAGGGGAAATCGTGTATTTCCTGTTTCCGATAGAGCCATGGATATATCGGCGGCTCTTCTGAAAAGAATGAAAGAGCTTGGGGTAAGGATAGTAAATGATAAAGCGCGCGAGGTCACTTGCCGCGATGGCCGCGTCTGCGGCATAGCCGGGCATAAGGGCGAATATCCCTGCGATCGCGTCATACTTGCCTGCGGCGGCAGGTCATATCCCAAAACCGGATCGGACGGCAGCGGCTATCGGCTGGCAGCCATGCTCGGCCATACCGTGACAGAGCCCCATCCGTCGCTCGTCCCGCTTGCGGCAAAGGGAAGCCTGCCGAAACGGCTCGAAGGACTTTCGTTGAGAAATATTGCTGTCACCCTTTCTAAAAACGGCAAAAAAATATATAATGACTTCGGAGAAATGGTCTTTACATCATACGGTGTTTCAGGCCCTGTTATTCTGAGCGCTTCGGCGTGTATTGCCAGAAGCGCCGATTTTCCTTATGAGCTTGATATAGACCTCAAGCCGGCGCTGGACGAAGCGGCCCTGGACAGGCGTATACTCCGTGATTTTGACGAAAATATCAACCGTGATTTTTCCAATTCGCTTTCCAAACTGCTCCCGGCCAAGCTGATACCGGTCATAATAGAGCTTTCCGGTATACCGGCAGAGCAGAAGGTCCACGAGATAACGCGTCAGCAGCGCCTCGGGCTCGTCAGGCTGATAAAATGCTTCGGTTTGGAGATAGTCGGGACAGGGCCTTTTGACGAAGCGATCGTAACCTCCGGCGGTGTGTCCGTAAAGGAAATTTCTCCGAAAACAATGGGTTCAAAGCTGGTGCCCGGGCTGTATTTTGCCGGGGAGATCATTGACGTCGACGGATATACCGGGGGATTCAACCTTCAGATCGCGTGGTCGACCGGGATGAAGGCCGGGCTTTCGGCCGCGGAGGAGGATTATTGATATGAGTAAGATAAGCATAGCTATAGACGGGCCGTCGGGCGCAGGCAAGAGTACGCTGGCAAAGATGATGGCCAAAGAGTTCGGCTTTATATACGTCGATACCGGCGCGATGTACAGGGCCATCGGCCTTTATGTCTGCCGAAAAGGCGTCCAGACATCAGATATACCGGGTGTCATAGCCTGCCTGGATGACATATCGGTGGATATACGGTATGTCGATGGGGCACAGCATGTGTTTCTCAATGACGAGGATGTGTCCGGACTTATCCGCACCGAAGAGATATCGAGATATGCTTCGGCTGTGTCGGCGATACCCGAGGTGAGGGTTTTTCTTCTGTCGCTTCAGCGCACGCTGGCCCAGAACAGCGATGTTATAATGGATGGGCGGGATATCGGAACGGTCGTCCTGCCCGACGCACCGATAAAAGTATTCCTTACGGCCAACGACAGCGACCGTGCCATGCGCCGTTATACCGAGCTCAAGGAGAGGGGCGAGGATGTCACGTTCGAGGGCGTTCTTGCCAATCTGCGGGAGCGCGACAGGCATGACTCTGAAAGAGCCGCAGCGCCGCTGCGTCCGGCGGAGGATGCCGTCCTGCTGGATACGACGGGTATCGGGCTTGAAGAATCGGCCGCCATGCTCAAAGATATCATAACGGAGAAGATGGATCATGTTTTTTAAGATAGCTTACTGGATAGTTTACATATGTCTCTGGCCGATATACAGGTTCAGGTTTGTCGGCCGTGAGAATATCGTTTCCGGCCCGGCAATAATCTGTGGGAACCATACGGCGAACATAGATTCGGTGCTAGTCGTTCTTGCCCTGGGCGACAGAAAGCAATATGCGGCAATGGCGAAAAAAGAGCTTTTCCAGATTCCGGTTTTAAAGTGGTTTTTAAAGGCTTTCGGCGCATATCCCGTATCGAGAGGCGAAAATGACCTGAGTGCCATTAAGTATTCTCTCAAAGCTCTTAAAAATAAGGAAAAGCTGATAATTTTCCCCGAAGGCACACGTGTCAAGCCGGGCATGAAATCGGAGCCCAAGGCCGGAAGCGCCATGCTGGCCCTTAAAGCCGGTGTCCCCATAATCCCGGTATACATAACCCCGGGCAGAAAGGCCTTCCGCGGCTGCACGGTGACATTTGGTGAACCCTATTATCCCGTTGTCGATGGCAAGCCTTCTTCCGAAGAATACCGCATCGTGACAGACGAGATAATGCGCAGAGTCCACGCCATTCCCGAGAAAAAGGCCCTGAACAGCTGATGAATATTTCAACAGCAAAGACGGCCGGCTTTTGCTTCGGCGTCCGGCGCGCCGTCGATATGGCATATAAGGCGGCCGAGGAACATGGCCGCGTGTATACTGCGGGACCGCTGATACACAACAGCACGGTCCTGGCGTCGCTTGAACGCGCCGGGGTAAGTGTCCTTCCGGATGGGGAAGCCCCCGAGAAGGGGAGCTGTGTCCTTATTCGTGCGCATGGGCTTCCCGCGGAAGAGGTCGAGCGTCTTATTCGGAGCGGGGCGCAGCTGATCGACGCGACCTGCCCGAAGGTTGCGCGGATACACGGCATAGTATCCGGGGAATCTGCCAAAAACCGGCATGTTCTCATAATAGGGCATGCCGATCATCCGGAGATCAGGGGCATATGCTCTCGCTGCGGCGAGCATACGGTCGTTTTGACCGATGAAGAAATGGATAATTTTATCAGTAATAACCGTCGAACGCCGATTTCGGTCGTCGCCCAGACCACCTTCAGCATAAAAAAGTACGGCGAGTTTGTAAATAAATTAAAAACCTCTTGTAATGACGTACTGTTTTTTGATACAATATGTAAGGCGACCGAATTAAGGCAATCAGAGGCCATGATCCGGGCAGCCAAATCGGATGGGGTCATTGTTATCGGCGATCCGTCAAGCAGTAATTCGAACAATCTGTACAGGCTTTGTCTGTCCTGCTGTAAAAAAACAGTATTTATCGAAAACGCGGGGCAGCTTGATACCGATGTGTTCGGCGGCTGCCGCGCGGTATTCATAACTGCCGGGGCTTCGACACCCGATTCGGTAATTAAGGAGGTAAACAGGAAGATGTCTGAAGAAATCAAAAATGAAAACACTGAGAGCTTCGAAGAGCTTTTGGAGCAGTCCCTCAAAACTTTACATACAGGAGAAAAGGTATCTGGTATCATAACGCAGATCAATTCCAATGATATCCATGTTGATCTTGGCGTAAAGCAGGCTGGCTATATCCCGATGAGCGAGCTTTCCGACGATCCCACATTCAATGTTGCAGAGAATATCCATATCGGTGACGAGATCGAAGCCTATGTCATGCGTGTAAACGACGTAGAAGGTCTTATCATGCTCTCCAAGAAGCGTCTTGACGCCGTAAAGAACTGGGAGAAGCTCGAGGCCGCTTACGAGAATAAGGAGATCGTTGACGGCGTTATCGTCGATCAGAACAAGGGCGGCGTTATCGCTTCGGTCATGGGCATCAGGGTATTTATCCCCGCCAGCCAGACAGGTCTGCCCAGGGAGGCTTCCTTCGATTCCCTGATGAAGACGAGCCACAAGATGCGCATCACAGAGATCAACCGTCAGCGCAAGCGTGTTGTCGGTTCTATCAGGGCTGTCCAGTCTGAGCTCCGCAAGGAAGCTGCCGCAAAGATCTGGGAGACCATCGAAGTCGGCGCAAAGTATACCGGCGTTGTCAAGTCCTTCACCAGCTACGGCGCTTTCGTTGATATCGGCGGCGTAGACGGCATGATCCATATTTCCGAGCTTTCCTGGAACAGGGTAAAGCATCCTTCGGATGTTCTGACCATCGGCCAGGAGGTCAATGTTTATGTCATCGGCTTTGATCCCGAGAAGAAGAAGATCTCTCTCGGCTACAGGCTGGCTGAAGACAATCCCTGGACAAAGTTCGAGTCGACATATAATGTCGGCGATGTTGTCAAGGTTAAGATCGTCAAGTTCATGCCCTTCGGCGCTTTTGCCGAAGTCCTTCCCGGTGTTGACGGCCTTATCCACATTTCTCAGATCGTTGCTGACCGCCGCATTGGCAAGCCCGAAGAGGCCCTTGAGCTCGGTCAGGTCGTTGATGCAAAGATCACCGATATCGATAACGAGAAGAAGAAGATCTCCCTCAGCATCAGGGCTCTGCTCGAGAGCGCTCCCGCTGAAGAAGAGACAGCTGAATAATCTCGCGCACTACAGTTTGATCCAAGCGCCGCCTCCGGGCGGCGCTTTTTTCGTAACCCCGGAGAAATAAAGAGAATATTATGATTCTGGGTGAGAATATTTGAAGATACGAAGGCTTTTATATATTCGGCGGTATAGACGCCGCGACAGGACCCATATCAGGCTCTTGTGGCTGACAACGCTCTGCCTGTCATCGCTCGTTCTTATATTTTCGATAGAAGCAAAGATGAGACCCCTTGTAAAGACCTATGCTGAAGGCCGGGCAAGATATATCGCGGTGAATGCCGTCAATGAGGCCGTCGAAGAAGAGCTCAGCTCCCAAGGCGGTATTTATGATAATATCATCTATTTTGAAAAGAACAACGAAGGGGATATACTGGCCGTAAAAACCGATTCGATAAAGATAAACCGGCTCAAATCATCCATGCTCTCCCGCATAAACGAAAAGATAAACCGTTCGGCAACCAGCCGGATCGACGTTCCCCTGGGGAATATCATAAACGGCGAGCTTTTTTCCGGACGCGGTCCAAGGATACCGGTGCTGCTCCAGATGGTCAACAGCGCAAACGCATCATTTATAAGCGAGTTCACGGCGGCAGGGATAAACCAGACGCGCCACAGGCTCATTATGGATACGACTGTCGGCGTAAGCGTTCTGCTGCCCGGCACAAGGGGATACTTCGAGGTATCATCCCAGGTCAACCTTGCAGAGACGATAATCATCGGCAAGGTCCCTGATAACTATACCGATATCGTCGATACCGAAAGTGACCTTCTGGAAAAATTTAATGACTATGGCGGCGGAAACTGATATAATAACCTGGAGCGTTTGTATTTGTCGGTTTAATAGCCTAAAATATAAACGTCCGAAGCCTGTGCAAAGGAGCTGTGACAATGGAAGATATCAAAAAGCGTATAGACAGCCTGACCGATCTGCTGATCGGCTACGCCAAAAAATATTATAACGATGACGATCCCGCCGTCACCGATTTTGAATACGACAGCCTTATGAACGAGCTTAAGAAGCTCGAAGCCGAGCACCCCGAGCTTGCGAGGGCCGATTCTCCGACACAGAGGGTTATCGGCACTGTGCTCGAAGGATTTGAAAGCGTCGAGCATCCATATCCCATGGAGAGCCTTCAGGACATCTTCTCTTTTGAAGAGCTGTATGGCTTTGACGAACGCATTAAAGAGCGATTCCCAGACGCGGAATACTGTGTTGAGGTCAAGATCGACGGTCTTTCGGTATGTCTCGAATATCAGAACGGAGTATTTGTCCGCGGCGCGACACGCGGAGACGGCATAGTGGGCGAGAATGTCACGGAAAACCTTAAAACGATATATGATATCCCGCTTCGGACAGACACCGATCTTCCGACCCTCTTTGTCCGCGGCGAAGTATATATGAGCACAAAGGCCTTTGACGCCCTGAATGACGCACGCGAAAAGCAGGAACAGCCCCTTTTCGCCAATCCTCGAAACGCCGCCGCAGGTTCGCTGCGTCAGCTCGACAGCCGCATCTGTGCGCAGCGCAAGCTGTCGATCTTTTGCTTCAATCTTCAAAACGGTGAAGAGCTGGGGTTCGACACCCACAGCCGCACCCTTGAATATCTGGCCGATCATGGATTTAAAGTGGTCGACCACTATACCGTTACAAGTGATATCGAAGAGATAATCAGGTTTATAAAGAATATCGGCGACATCCGCGGCGAGCTGAGCTATGGCATTGACGGCATCGTCATAAAGGTCAATTCGCTTGAGCAGCGCCGAAGGCTGGGCAGTACGGCAAAGGCTCCGCGCTGGGCTGTGGCGTACAAATTTCCGCCGGAGGAAAAGCCGACAAGACTGGTTGATATAGCCATTCAGGTAGGACGTACAGGCGTGTTGACCCCCAACGCTGTTTTTGAACCGATAAGGCTTGCCGGAACGACGGTCAGCCGCGCTACGCTGCATAATCAGGATTTCATCGCCGAAAAGGATATCAGGATAGGCGATACGATAATCGTCAGGAAGGCCGGCGATATCATACCGGAGGTCCTCGGCGTTGACAGGTCAAAACGCACAGATGACGCCGCTCCGTTTGAATGGCCGAAGGTCTGCCCGGTCTGCGGCGGCCCCCTTTACCGCGACCCCGATGAGGCGGCGATACGCTGCGTAAGCTCCGAGTGTCCGGCCCAGCTGTCGCGGAGCATAGCTCATTTTGCATCCCGTGGGGCAATGGATATAGAGGGCCTCGGCATAGCTATAGTCGAAAATCTGCTTCAGAACGGTCATATCCGTTCGGCAGCAGACCTGTATTTCCTTAAGGCCGAGGATATAGCCTCTATGGAAAAGATGGGGCAGAAATCGGCGGAAAACCTTCTTAATGCTCTTGAAGCGAGCAAGAGCAACCAGCTTTCGCGGCTTCTTTTTGCCTTTGGGATAAGAAATGTCGGGCAGAAGGCGTCAAAGGCTATCGCCGAGAAATTCCTAACCCTTGACGCCATCATGCAGGCGACCGATGAAGAGATCGTTTCGATAAGAGATGTCGGCCCGGTCATCGCCGAAAGTCTCAGAGATTGGTTTGCCAGCCCACAGAATATACATTTTATCGACCGTCTGAAGGAAGCCGGGGTCAATATGACCGAGCATATCGAGAAGAAAGATTCAAGATTCGAAGGCAAGACCTTCGTGCTGACAGGCACGTTGCCGACATATACGCGTGAACAGGCGACACAAATGATCGAGAGCTTCGGCGGCAAGGTCTCCTCCAGCGTCTCGAAAAAGACATCCTATCTGCTGGCCGGAGAGGACGCCGGTTCAAAGCTGACAAAGGCCCAGTCTCTCGGCATTGCGATCATCGACCAGGATGAGTTTGAAAAAATGATTGGGGAACAGGAATAGGACATGGCAAGAAAAATATTCAAAAGCGAAGAACGCCGCGCGCTGTTTATGACAATAATCACTCTCGCGTGGCCGACCATGCTTGAGCAGCTTATGCAGACGGCGGTACAGTATGTCGATACGGCAATGGTCGGGTCCATAGGGACCCAGGCCACAGCTGCCGTCGGTTCGACGTCGACGGTCAGCTGGCTTATCGGCAGCACGGTATCGGCCATAGGCATAGGTTTTCTTTCCTTCATAGCGCGCTCTATCGGCGCGGGAGATGAAAAAATGGCGGCCAGGGCATCGGGTCAGGCTGTATTTGCCGCCCTTGTGGCGGGTATCGCAGCAACGATATTGGCCCTGTCGCTCAGCAGCCGCGTGCCTGTCTGGATGCATGTCGATCCGTCCATACAGGATATAGCGGGGAAATACTTCTTTATTCTTTATGTCCCGATGGTTTTCCGCGCCGCCACCATTATTTTCGGCACGGTACTTCGCGCCGCGGGAGATACGCGAACCCCCATGCGCATCGGTCTGCTGGTCAATATGGTCAATGTTGTGCTCAACTTCTTTATGATATATCCTTCGCGCAGGGTCAGTTTATTTTCGACTCGGATATTTGTGCCCGGCGCCGGGATGGGTATAATCGGCGCGGCGATCGCCAGCGCCATATCCTTCGCCGTCGGCGGTATATGCATAACGATCGCCTTATGGGGGCATGACCTCGTTTCGCCCCGTGGCCAGAGGATAAGCCCAGATGCCGAAATACTTGTGCCATGCATCAAAACGGCCATACCGAATATCCTTCAGCGCTTCGGTACATCGCTGGGATTCGTGGCGTTTGCCTCGATGATAAATTCATTGGGAGAGATCTCGACGGCGGCGCATACCATCGCCAATACCGTTGAATCGGCCTTTTACATACCTGGATACGGCATACAGGCCGCGGCGTCGACCCGGGCGGGAAACGCCG
>CAKUAK010000121.1 GCA_934636325.1 uncultured Eubacteriales bacterium | reverse complement strand
GCTTTGCCCGTGGGGAGAAAACTATCTGTGCTTTTTCTGGAAGTGCCTGAGGTCGCCGTAGAGCTCGACCAGCTTTTGATACTCTTCCTCGTCATAGAAGGAGCACTGGCCGCGGGTGAAGTCCTTTGCGACCTCGACGATGAAGCGTGCCGTCTCTTCGACGTCGACCAGATGGGTGGCGCCGGTGGCGCAGCCCGCAACAGGGGTCTCGGTCGTGATGGCGACGCCGACGACAGGGGCGGTTGTGGCGACAGAGGGCTGGAGTATGCTGTTCATATGGTATACGCCGTTGCCGTAGGGGGTGATGTCCTGTATCGACAGGGGGAATACATATGCCGGCTGGCCGGTGACACGGCTCATGATCTCGACCAGATCGTCGCTGGCCTTGAGGATATAGCCCTCCTTGACCGGGCAGGAGATGGCGAAGCCGCGCTTGCAGATGATCTTGTTGCCCTTTGTGGTGTCGGCCGAAAGAACGGCGTCGACCTGCATCTCGACCTCCAGCTTGTTGATGGTCTCCATCTCGACGGGAGAGCCCATGAAGGGTGTCGGGAAATGAGGCGAGGTGGGGGCGTCGGGGCAGACATGGGTCGTGACGATGACGTCGCCGGGCAGAACGTCGCCCTTCTTCTTCATTTCGCAGAGCTTGAGGGCGGCCGAGATAGCTGTCAGCGCGCCGTCGCCGTCGGAGACAAATCCGATCATTTCGGGTCTTGCGCCCAGACCGCCGAGGCGGCCGGTCACGCCGAGTGTGGGGGCGCTGCCGCCGGAAAGCTTGCCGTCAGAGCCCTTGATGATGATCCTGACGAAGTCGGTCGTGCCCTTGGGACCTTCGAGGGTCTTGACCTCGACACAGTCGCCGAAGCCACGCTGTTCAAAGAGATCCTTTATGGCCTTGCCGCTGGCCGCGGGATCATCCAGCAGCTCAAATATATCCATTACCTGTTTGAGCATTTCAACATACTCTCCATTCAATTAGATTACCGGTCATCCGGCAATCTGATTCTATCACATATGGGTGCATCAATGCAAGGTGGGCGAGGCAGATTGACAGCCGGTATAGGAAAATAGTATAATTTTGATAAGATAAATTGATCTGCCCGATAGAGGTGAAGCGGATGTTCGATATCCTTGAAAATTATGTATTGTCGCACCCCGGGGCGCAGCCTCGGGATATCATAAAATTCTGCTATCAGTCGCTGCTCGGCCCGGGGCATATGGCGCCCGAGCGCGGAAGGGCCGCGGCCTTCGCGGCCGAAGAGCTTGAAAAGGCCGGACGGCGCAGAGCCGGGGAGCCGGAGGTCGAGCTTTTGGAGGGCGGGGCGGCCCGGCTCGACGTCGACTGCCGCCTTTCGGCCCAAAGCCTTGCCGCCCTCTTCTGCCTGAGCGCCGATAAATGGCCGAAGGTCAATGACCTGTCCGATGTCGAGGCCATGCTCAGATCACCGGATATCGAGGCCATGCTGCCCTTTGACCGGGGAATATTTGCACAGGCTGTGGATGAATGGCGGGATGCCGGACTCCCGGCCGTCAGCCATAGTGAGCAGTATAAATCGCGTTACCGCGCCCATTACCGTGTGATAGAAAAGCGCTTCCTGCCATATCTCGATGCCATAGCCGCCGTCGAGAGGCTTGGAGCTCCGGCTGTCGTGGCCATAGACGGCATGTGCGGCAGCGGTAAGAGCACGCTGGCCGACACGCTGGGGTATATCTTCGGCGCGCCGGTGGTGCATATGGATGACTTTTTCCTTCCGTTCGATATGAAAACACCCGAGCGCATGGCAGAACCCGGCGGGAACGTCCACTATGAACGCTTTGGCGAAGAGATCCTGCCCCATCTCGGGTCGGGCGAGGGCTTCGGCTACGGCGTTTTTGACTGCTCCTGCGGGAGGGTGACCCATCAGCGTAGGATAGAGTCTTCGGGTCTTGTGATAGTAGAGGGCTCTTACTGCCTGAATCCACATATCGACGGCAGGTACGACCTTAAAATATTCGTTTCGACCGACCCCGTGACCCAGCTCGAACGCATCAAAGCAAGGGACGGGGAGGACGCGCTTGAAATGTTCCGCTCGCGCTGGATACCCCTTGAAAACCTCTATTTCGATTCCCTCGGGATAAGGGAAAAATGTGATATTGTCGTCAGGACATAAAAGCTCCCCCGGCCGCGCGGCCGGGGGAATATTGTTATTTAGAAGCTGCCTTTTTCGAGGAAGTCGACGGCCATCTGCGAGAATACGGCGGCCACCTTGGGGATCATGGATTCCTCGAGGATAAAGTGGCTGCTGTGCAGGCCGAACTTGCCGCGGGTTTCGTCGGTGGCGATACCGGCGAAGATATACGCGCCGGGAACGCGGGTGATATACTCGCTGAAGTCCTCGCCGCCCAGATGGGGGGTATTGTCAACGGCGACATTCTCCGCGCCGAGTATCTTGGAGGCGGCGTTGATGCAGAAGGGAACGGCCTCGGGGGTATTGATGACCGCCTCGCCAGAGCGCGTCTCGACATCGGCATGTGCGCCGTTGGCCTCTGCGATACCCTCGGATACCTTTTTGATCTCGAGCTTCATCTCTTCCATGACCTCACGGCGGTCGGAGCGTATCGTGCCGGTCATTGTGCAGCAGTCGGGGATGATATTGCTCTTGTCCTGGGGGCCGGAGTGTATCGTGCAGACCGAAAGGACCCTGGCCGATGTCTCGTGCAGGCGGCGGGAGACGATCTGCTGGAGGCCGCCGTAGATCTGGTTGGCGACGGCGATGGGGTCGATGCACTCATGGGGCCATGAGCCGTGTCCGCCCTTGCCGGTGACCTTAATGGTGAAGCCGCCGGCAAAGCCGAAGGCGCTGCGGGCCGCCACCTCGATGTGACCGGCCTCGACCTCGGGCCAGGCATGGGCCGCAAAGACGGCGTCGACCGTCGGGTTTTCAAGAACATGGCTCTCGCGGACCATCATGCGTCCGCCGCCGCCGCCCTCTTCACCCGGCTGAAAGACGAACTTGACGTTGCCCTTGATGCGGTCCTTGAGCTGAGAGAGGATCATCGCGCTGCCCAACAGCCAGGATGTGTGGCCGTCGTGGCCGCAGGCATGCATGACGCCGCAGTTCTGGGAAGAGAAGGGAACGCCCGATTCCTCTTCGATAGGAAGGGCGTCGATGTCGGCGCGCAGAAGCACCGTCTTGCCCTCTCCGGCGCCGCCGCGCAGGAGACCGATGACCCCTGTGCCGCCGGCCACGCCCTCTGTGACCTCGATGCCGTCGAGCTTTCTGAGCTCTTCGGCGATGCGGGCGGCTGTGCGGGTCTCTTTAAGTGAAAGCTCGGGATGGGTGTGCAGATCACGCCGGAACTCTATCATTTTGTCGGCGTTTTTTTGTGCAAGATCTTTGATCTCCTGTGTCAGCATATGCTTCTCCTTTCTTGTTAAAGCGGGCAGGGCGAAGCCTCGCCCTGCCCGGATCGGGATCTATTTTGATACAAAATTGAGGAACTGGCGCAGTCTCGGGTTCTCGGGGTGATCGATGATCTCCTCGGGCGTGCCGTCGGCCGCTATCTGTCCCTGATCCATGAATATTATACGGCTTGCGACGTTTCTTGCAAAGCGTATTTCATGGGTGACGAGGATCATTGTGGCGTTTTCCTCTGCCAGCTGCTTTATGGTGTTGAGCACCTCTCCGACCAGCTCGGGGTCAAGGGCCGACGTCGGCTCGTCGAAGAGCAGGACATCGGGGTTGACGGCCAGGGCGCGGGCGATGCCGACACGCTGCTGCTGTCCGCCCGACATTTTGGAGGGATAGAAATCCTTGCGCTCTTCCATGCCGACCTTCTTGAGAAGGCGGATGGCGACCTCTTCGGCCTCGGCCTTGGATTTTTTCTGGACGGTCACAAGGGCCTCCATGACGTTTTCCTTTGCCGTTTTGTTCTTGAAGAGGTTATAGCTCTGGAAGACCATCGCCGACTGGCGGCGGAGATTCCTTATATCCTGCTTGGTGTGGTTGGCGGCATCAACAGTGACATCGCCGACACGCACGATGCCGGTGGTCGGCTCGCAGAGATAGTTGAGGCAGCGCAGAAGGGTCGATTTGCCTGTGCCTGAGGGGCCGAGGATGGCAACGACCTCGTTCTTTTTTATGTGGAGGTTGATGTCCTTTAAGACTTCGGTAGCTCCGTCAAATGTTTTTGAAAGATTTTTTACTTCGACCATCAATATGCTTCCTTTTTGTTATAGACTCTGCAGTTTAGCGGTCGGATGTCAGCCACTGATCGGAGACCAGCTGTGTCAGATCCTCATAGAACCACTTTTCGATGATGGCAGGAGTTGTACCGTCCTCCTGCATTTCGGCGAGGACCTTATTGAGCTGATCGCGGAGCTCGCGGCTCTCGTCATCGGTGCGGAACCACCAGCCGACGTTGTTGCCGAAGAGCTTCTCTTCAAGCATACGGAACTCCATGTTCTGTGTGCGCTCTGTCTTTTCGATGCTGGTGACCGTGCCGGCGAAGGAATCTATACGGCCAAGGTTGCAGTCCTGATATCCGGCGGCGCCGCTCTCATAAGGGATGACTTCCCAGCCATACTGTTCGGCCAGCTTCTCGACCGTATCCTGGGCGGCCTGACCGGCCTGAACGCCCATCGTGCAGCCGCGGAGATCTTCGAATGTATAATACTTGCTGTCGGGCTGGACGATAATTACCTGCGCGTCGGCATAGATAGGATCGGAGGCGATGTGGTTCTCAAGGCGGGCTTCCGTAATGGCGGCGCAGTTGGCGACTACGTCGATACGGCCGGAATCAAGCTCGCCGAAGAGGGCGGACATGTCGGCAGCCTGCTTGACCTCGATGGTCCAGCCGGTGCGCTTTTCGACCTCGGCCCACAGCTCGGCCTCTACGCCTGTCCATGTGCCGTCGTCCTGAAGGTAGGAATAAGGCTCGCCGCCGCCGCGTGTGCCGACGACTACCGTGCGCTCGCCATAGCCTTTATCTTCACCCTCGGTCTTGTTGTCCTCGGTGTTCTTGTCGTCTGTTGTGTTGTTGTCGGTCTGTGTCTCGTTATTGCCGTTGTTTGTGTCGGCGTCATTGCTGCCGCAGGCGGCAAGCATGGAAAATACCATGACCATAGCAAGTATGATCGCAAGAAGCTTCTTGTTCATTTTCGTCTCCTTATGATTTGTTTTGGATAGGAAGTCAATAATAAAAATGTCTTTATTTGTAAATGCATTAAAGGTCCAAAATATTATTAAGATTTTCAATAAATTAAAATAATGAAAAACATATTGAAAATAGAAAAATCGTCAATCAGCAGATAAAAAGGCGCAAAAATGCCCCACGGACACAGACGGTCCGCGAGGCGGAAAGATGACATTTAGGGGTTATCCCAGCAGTATATCGGGGATGAATCTATCCAGCGAGGTTATCGAATATGTGCAGGTATCGGGCTTCGGCAGGCCCTTCGGATCGAACCAACAGGTGTCGAGGCCATAGGCATGCCCGCCCGCCATATCAGAGGTCAGGCTGTCGCCCAGAACGACCGTCTCGGACTCTTTCTCATGGCCTATCGAATCGAAAACGGCGCGGAAGAAAAGGGGGTCGGGCTTGGTGTATCCGACGCCCTGGGAGGTAAAGACCCCGTGGAAATACCGGTCCAGCCCGGCCGATGAAATGCGCTTTTTCTGTGTATCGACAAAGCCGTTCGAGATAAGATAAAGGCCGCACATTTCATGCAGGCCACGGCAGAGCTCAAGCGCCCCGGGGATAAGGACGGCGCTGTCGGCAAGCCCGGCGCGAAAGCGGGCGTTGGCCTCCAGCGGATCGGCCTTTATGCCTATCTTTTCAAAGAATATGTCGAAGCGGCGGCGGGACAGCTGCTCGCGGGTCAGCTCCCCGCGCTCGAGCATGCGCCAGCACTCGGCGTTTATGCTCTCGAAATCCTCGGCCTCCCGGGGCGATATCGGGCGTCGGTAGCCCTCTGTCAGGCGGTGCAGTGAAAAGCGGGACGCCGCGCCGAAATCCAGCAGGGTGTCGTCAAGATCTATAAGCACGACGGAATATCTCATATCATCCTCCATATGCGGCTCTGTCTTTTTTCTGATATTATAAACCATATGAACAGCCGGACGCAACATGGCGCGCACCGCCCGATTGCAATCGGCGGCGCGATATTATACAATAAGAAAAAAGTGAAAGGATGGAGAGATATGAGGATACTTGCAACCGGCTTCGAGCCCTTCGGCGGAGAAGAGGTCAATCCCTCTTGGATGGCGGTCAGCCGTCTTTCAGAGGATGTGAAGGGGGCGGAGATCATCAAAAAACAGCTTCCGGTCGTATATTTCCGCGCCCTTGAGGTGCTTGAAGGCTATATAAAGGAATACCGCCCCGACGTCGTGCTCCTTACCGGCCAGGCCGGAGGCAGCGACGCCGTCAGGATAGAGCGTGTCGGCATAAACCTCTGCGAGGGCAGGATACCCGATAACACCGGGATCAAGCTGGTGGGAGAACCCATCGACCCCGAGGGACCGGCGGCATATTTTTCGACCTTTCCCTTCAGGGCCATGCTGGCAAGGGCCGAAGAGACCGGCGTTCCGGTCAGATTCTCGTATTCGGCGGGGACATATCTCTGCAACCATGTGCTCTACGGCGCGCTGCGCATGGCCGAGCTGCGTTATCCCGGTATGCGGGCCGGTTTCATCCATGTACCATATCTGCCGGGGCAGGTGACCGATAAGCCGGAGGGCACGCCTTCTATGGAGCTCGACGATATAGTCAGGGTCATCGACGCCTGTGTCGCCGCCATAGCCGGGAATAATTGATCGTCGTTTTTTGTCGGCGCCGGGGTTTTGAAGCCCCGGCGCTTTCTTTGTGCCATTTTCCGATAAAAATAACCGCCGCGGCCGCATATAATGGTAAATACTACCAAATAAAGGAGGAGCGGCATGGAACGGCAAGAGAAGAGCTGGAGAGTAGACAGGCAGAGGATGGCCGGGCGATTTTCGGTCATACTCGGGGGGCTGCGCGGGCCGGGGTGCTTTGCGCTGGCATTTTTGCTTTGCGGCGGCAGCCTTATGGACTATGTGCGCCCCTTCGGGCTGTGCTATGCCATGTCGCGGGACGAGCATAGCAGGCTCTGGGCCTGCGCGGGCGCCTTTGCCGGCAGCCTTATGATATACGGAAGCGGGGGAATGGTATATGCCGCCGCGTGCATCGTCGCCCTAGCCGTCGACGCCTTCCTGCTGTCGGGCAGCCGGGCGCGCGAGATATTCCTGCCGGCGGCGCTGGCCGCCGTCATAGTCATAATAAAAGCGCCCTTTGCCCTCCTTGACGGCGCGAGCCATCTGCTCATGCTCATGCTCGAAGGCGGGGTGACGGCCTTCTGCTGCTATTGCCTTATGCTCGAGGGCGAGGAAAAGGCGGGGATACGCCGGGCGGTCATGGCCATAATGCTGGTGACCTCTCTTTGGGGAGCAAAGATACTCGGGCTGCTGTCCCCGGCCGTGCAGGCGGCGGCCGTCATGACAATGGCGGCGTCATGGGTCATGCCCTCCTTCGGCGGCACGGCCTTCGGGCTGGCGGCCGGTGCATTTCTCGATATGGCCTCGGGCGGAGGGGTGTTCCATGCCGCCATGCTTGCCATACCGTCGGCCGCCGCCTCTGTCCTGCCCAAAAGGGGAAGGATATCCTTCTGCCTTGTCTATCTGGCGGCAGGATTGATGTGGGTCATATTCGCCTTCGGCGGCAGGGGGGTCATGGGATATGTCTATGACATATTCATCGCGTCGTCGGTATTCCTTCTGCTGCCCGACAGCCTGTTTGCCCTGCATGACGGAGATGAGGCCGAAAGACCGGCCGATATCCCAAGGGACACCTCGGGCGGCGAGAGCCGCCTCCGGGAGCTGGTAAGGGCCGTCGGGGTCATGTCGAAAAGCATGGGAGAACAGATCGAGCGCGAAAAGAGCACCGAAGAGGACGTCTGCGTCATATTCGACAATGCGGCCTCAAAGGTCTGCCGCTCCTGCCGCAGGTGCGGCGAGTGCTGGATAGAGGGATACATGCAGACCCTGGGCTGGATGTGTGACCTTCTGCCGGCCATAAGGGAAAAGGGACATATAGAACCCGAGGAACTTAACGCCCCCGGCGCGGCGCCCTGTATAAAAAAGGACGAGCTGTGCGGCGCCATCAACCGCGAGTACATGGAGCTGCTGCGCCGCAGGGCGGCAAGGCGTCGGGAGTACGGGCGGGACGCCCTTCTTAAAGAACAGTACGACGGCATCGGCGCGGTCATAGAGGGTATGGCCGGTGCGGCGTCGGCCGAATATCTGCCCCGGCCCATATCCCAGAAGCAGGCCCGCGCCGTCATGGCCTCCTATGACCGCGGCATAGGGGTAGAGGTCTATTCCAGCCGCGGACGCCTCAACATGCGTGTCGGCCCCTTTGAAGAGGGCACCGAGTGGGTCGACGAGCCGTCATTTATAGCCTCCTGCGCCCTCGCCCTCGATACATCCTTCATGCCGCCCGAAAGGGTATCCTGCGGCGGGGGGTATATGCTGCATTACAAAGAGCGCGAGACCCTTGCCTTTTCGGCCGGTACGGCGGTACGCAAAAAGGAAGGGGAGAAGGCCTGCGGCGATTCGGTCATGCGCTTTGATACAGGCGACGGGAGGGCTGTTATCATGCTGTCCGACGGCATGGGCGCGGGGGAAGAGGCGTCAAGGCTTTCAAAAAATGCGCTGGAGCTGATGGCGGCCTTTATAAGAAGCGGCTGCTGCGCCTGGGACAGCGCCCGAGCGGTCATACCGTTTTTAAAGGCAAAATACGGCTTTTCCGGTTTCGCCACCCTCGATGTGCTTGAGATAGAGCTTTTCACCGGCGCATGCCGCATGATAAAATGCGGCGCTGCCGACAGCTTTCTTATTCGTTCGGGCCAGGTGACACGGCTGTCGAAAACAGAGCTGCCTCCCGGTCCGGGCGAAAGCGCTGCGCCCGAACCGATCGACCTTTATGTCCGCGACGGCGACCGCATCGTCATGATGACCGACGGCGGCGAGATCGGGGATCTTCACGGGCTGTGCTCATCTCGTCTCTCGGCGGGCGATATCCTGCACATGTGCCCCTATTCGGGAGATGACCTGACAGCCGTTGTCATCGACATATCGAATGCGGATAAAACTGCGCGGACGGGGGAATGATATCCTTGCCGGAAAATGCCGGCGGGAAGGGAGAGTCAGCACAAAATGGTAAAAGGTGTGGCAAAACAGGCCGTCATATTGCAGCCGGGGGAAAAGAGCGGCTTTGAGCAGGCCATATTCATACTCGCGCCCGACGGCGGCGGATGCCGCGTCGGCTCGGCCGAAGAGCTTCTTGCGGCGGCCGATTCCATAGTATCGGAGTACACCGTCCCGTGTATCGGTGCGATAAGGAAGCGGCGGGTGCTGCCCTGCCTGATCTCCTTTGCGACAGGGGCGGCGCTGGCCGCCGCCATACTGCTTCTTGGGCCGCATCTCGCCTTTTAACTTGACAAAAGCCATATATTGAGGTATTATTTTCATTGTTACCGAATTGTAATTTTCCTTTTTTCAGTTTCAGGAGAGAAATAATATATGGCTACACTTAATAAATACCGTCGGATCAGCCTCCGGCAGATAGGAAGGCAGCTGCACCGCAGGGCCGTGACACTGCGGCTGCACCTCCACAGGATGGCCGGGATCGGAATGGGATACTCGGCCGTCCACGATATCCAGAGCCTTTTTGTCATGGCGGTATCGGCCGTCCATGGGCTGTTGGGCCGCATCGGCGGGCTGCTGCGCCGCCTTTTCTATTTTGTTGCCGACAAGACCCTGGCCTATACAGAGCCTGTGGCCGAGCTTCTGGCCCGCGCCCATGCCGAGGCCGGGATGATCCTCGTCCGCATCGGCAGCCGCAGGCGCGAGCCGACCCGGCTTATACCGGTCATGATGCTTGCCGCCGCGACGCTTTCGATATGCACCCTCAGCTTTTTCGGCGTCGGGCTCAAGGTCTCTATCAACGGTGTCTCGGTCGGGTATGTTTCAAGCAAGGGCGAGATGGAAGAGATCCTCGCCGGGGTAGAGGACAGGGTGGCCGAATATCTCGGCTCGCCTTACAGCCTCAACCTCGACGTCACATATTCGATCGGCTATGACGACGGCGTCAGCAGCCATGTCGACAGCGAGCAGATCGCATCCTATGTCATGTCGGGGCTGGACAATGTCTCGGCAAAGTATGTCCTGACGGTCGACGGAGTGCCGGTCGGCACCAACAAGAGCCGCTCTGCCCTTGAGCTGCTGCGTCAGCGCATGCTCGAACAGAACGCCTCGGCGGCGTCATATAAGGGCGGAAAGATAGAGTTCGTCCAGGACGTCCGCGTCGTGCCTCAGGGCTCGATGGACGCGGCCGAAATGACCATCGACGAGATACAGGCAAAGCTGACCGGCAACACCAGCGAGCCTGTCGTATATACCGTCCAGTCGGGCGATACGGTATCGGGCATCGCCCAGAAGTATTCGACCAGCACATCGGCCATCGTGGCCGCCAACCCCGGCCTTCAGGCCGAGAAGATACATGTCGGGCAGGAGATAACCATCACGGCCTCTGTGCCCATGCTGTCGGTAAAGGAGACCGTGACAGAGCATTACGTCAGGCGGATAGGTTATGAGACCGAAAAGCGGACAACAGACCAGCTCTATACCACCCAGAGCAGGGTGGTCGTCAGCGGCCGGTACGGCGAGGCCAACGTCACGGCCGACGTCGTCTACGTCAACGGCCAGGAGCAGTCCCGCGTCGTCATGGACTGGCAGGTGACAAAGGACCCGGTGACCGAGGTCATCGAGGTCGGAACAAAGAAGCCGCCGGCAAAGACGGCGACCGGCACCTTCCGCAAGCCCTCCAACGGCGTATTCTCTTCGGGCTACGGTTATCGCCGCAATCTGGGCGATTTCCATACCGGCGTCGATTTTGCCGGAGCGGTCGGCACGCCGATATACGCGGCCGACGGCGGCAAGGTCACCTTTGCCGGACGAAAGGGCAATTACGGCTATTGCGTATTCATAACCCACGACAACGGCTATGTCACCCTCTATGCCCATTGCAGTAAGCTGCTGGTCAAGCAGGGGCAGAGCGTCGCCAAGGGCGAGACCATCGCCAAGGTCGGCGCCACCGGCCGGGTTACCGGCCCCCACCTCCATTTCGAGGTCAGGAAAAACGGCCAGACGGTCAACCCCCTCAATTACATAAGTAAATAAAAAATACCCCCTCGGCGTGCATGCCGAGGGGGTATTTGATACTGCCGGAAATGTATGGGATGCAAGGGCTTTTGGCAAAAGAAAAGCCCCGCAGAATATCTGCGGGGCAATGGCTGCGACACAAGGATTCGAACCCTGACAAACTGATCCAGAGTCAGTCGTGCTACCGTTACACAATGTCGCAAGGTGCATTAATTATTATAACGGTTTTTTTCAATATGTCAAGGGATTTATTTGATTTTTTGCTGAAAATCATTTATACTATCTTTGTGATATCAAAAACAATACTCATCCCGAGGTAATCATATATGAAGCTGATGGCCATAGATGGCAACAGCCTTGTCAACAGGGCTTTTTACGGCGTCAGGCCGCTTAGCACCAAAGAGGGCATACCAACCAATGCCCTTTACGGTTTTTTGAATATGTATTTCAAGATATTCGCCGAGCTTGCGCCCGACCGGGTCTGCGTATGCTTTGACCTCAAGGCCAAGACCTTCCGCCACAAGATGTACGACGGCTATAAGGCGCAGCGCAAGCCGATGCCAGAGGAGCTTGCCGCCCAGATCCCCCTTGTCAAGCAGGCGCTCGATCTCATGGGCATACCCAGGCTGGAGCTCGAAGGCTATGAGGCCGACGATCTCCTGGGTACCCTGGCGGTCAGAAGCCCACAGGACGGATGCGTCATCGTCACCGGCGACCGCGACAGCCTTCAGTTTATAGCACAGGGTGCGAAGGTGGCCCTTGTCACGACCCGCATGGGTCAGACAACGACCGAGCTTTATGACGAGGCTCTCTTCGAAAAAAAATACAGCGGCCTCTCGGCCGATAAGATAGTCGACCTCAAGGCCCTTATGGGCGATAAATCGGATAATATCCCCGGTGTGCCGGGCATAGGCGAGAAGGGCGCGATGGATCTTCTGCTGCGCTTCGGCTCGCTGAGCGGCATATACGAGAATCTCGAGACCGGGACATTCACCCCGTCGGTGAGAAAAAAGCTGACCGAGGGGCGCGACCTGGCATTTTTGAGCTATGATCTTGCGAAGGGCGTCACCGACGTCCCGATAGATGTGCAGCCGGAGGATCTGAGCCTCAGGCCTCGCGACGACAGCGGGCTTTACGAGTTTCTCGACCGCATGGAGCTTCGAAGCATAATAAAGCGTCTCGACCTGACGCCGGGAAAGAACCATCTCGGGGACGGCGCGGCGGCCTTTGAGGAACAAACGGCGGAGGAGATATCCGACGCCGGGCGGCTCGAGAGCATACTCATGTCGGGCGACATATGCTGTGCCTTCGGCCATGATATGACCGAGGGGGCCTTTGCCACCGGGGAGGGCGTCTATACGGCGTCGGAGCGCAGCGTCGGGGCGGAGGGCTTCCGCGGTGCCGTCGAGAAGCTGCTGACCCGGGGAAGATATATCGCCCACGATGCCAAGCCGCTGGCACTTTATATGTACAGTCGTGGCGTCAGGCCGGGCGTGCCGGTATTCGACACCGCCATTGCGGCATATCTGATGTCTCCGACCTCCAACGATTTCTCGCTGGAGACATGCGCCATGGCGGCGCTGGGGGCATCGGTCTCGGCCGAAAAACAGGAGGAACAGCTCAGCCTTGACGCCGTGCCGCAAAAGGACAGCGGCCTTTCAAGAAGGGCACAGCTCATCCGGGCGCTTTGGAAGCATTACGCGGCACAGCTTGAAGAAAACCGAATGACCGGCCTGATGGAAGAGATAGAGCTTCCCCTCATACGTGTGCTTGCCGGAATGCAGCACGAGGGCATGCAGCTCGACAGCGCAAGGCTCGAAGCCTTCGGCCGGTCGATATCGGGCGAGATATCACAGCTGGAGGAGCAGATATATTCGATAGCCGGACGGACATTCAATATAAGCTCGCCAAAGCAGCTGGGTCAGGTGCTCTTCGAGGATCTCGGCTTGAAGGCGGGAAAAAAGACAAAAACCGGTTATTCGACCGACGCCGACACCCTTGAAAAGCTGCGGGGACAGCATGAGATAATCGACCTCATACTGGAATACCGCAAGGTGACCAAGCTGCGCTCGACATATGTCGAGGGCCTCCTGAAGGTCGTCGGAAAGGATGGCAGGATACATTCCTCCTTCAACCAGACGGTGACGGCCACAGGACGCCTTTCGTCGACCGATCCCAATATGCAGAACATCCCCGTGCGTCAGGAGCTGGGTTCGGAGATACGGCGCTGCTTCGTGCCCCGGGAGGGCTGGGTCTTTGTCGACGCCGACTATTCCCAGATCGAGCTTCGCGTCCTTGCCCATATCGCGGGCGACGAGCGGATGATACAGGCCTTCAATAATAACGAGGACATACACGCCGTCACGGCGTCCCAGGTATTCGGTGTGCCCCTCGATCAGGTCAGCCACGAGATGCGCTCCCGTGCCAAGGCGGTCAACTTCGGGATAGTCTATGGCATATCGGCCTTCTCGCTTTCAGAGGATATCGGGGTATATCCCAAGCAGGCTCAGCAGTATATGGACGCCTATCTTGAAAAATACCACGGCGTGCGCGAGTATATGGCCGGCATAAAGGAAAAGGCCAAAGAGGACGGATATGTCACGAGCAGCTTCGGCCGCAGAAGGTGGATACCCGAGCTCAAGGCGGCCAACTTCAATGTCCGCGCTTTCGGCGAGAGGGTGGCCCTCAATACGCCGATACAGGGCACGGCCGCCGATATAATCAAGATGGCCATGATCCATGTGGCCGACGCGCTGGAAGATGAAAAGCTGCGGTCGCGTCTCGTCCTTCAGGTCCACGACGAGCTGATCCTCGAATGTCCGGCCGAAGAGGCCGACAGGGCGTCGGAGATACTGCGCCGCGAGATGGAGAACGCCGCCAGCCTTTCGGTAAAGCTGCGGGCCGACGTCAGCCGGGGGGAGAACTGGTATGACGCAAAAAGCTGATGATATAGAGATAAAAGAAAA
The DNA here is from genome assembly GCA_934636325.1 of uncultured Eubacteriales bacterium. Lineage (GTDB taxonomy): Bacteria > Bacillota > Clostridia > Oscillospirales > Butyricicoccaceae > RGIG1902. The sequence goes on along the minus strand of CAKUAK010000121.1, from coordinate 7,011 downwards.
GGCCGCCGGGGATGATATCGAAGCCATATGCGGTATCGAGCGCGACTGCTTTTCCGATCCCTGGTCGTATGAGTCGATAAAGTCGGAACTTGATAACCCTTTTGGTCTCTATGCCATTGCATACGACGGTACTCGCGTGGTAGGATATATAATGGGTACGGTCCTCTATGAGGACTGCGATATAAACAACGTCGCCGTGCTGCCGGAGTACCGGCGAAGGGGCGTTGGACGGCGCATGATGGAGTCGTTTTTAGTACGCTGCCGCGGTAAAGGGGCAAAGCGTGTGTTGCGCGAGGTCCGCGAGAGCAATCTTGCCGCCATCGGGCTTTATTCTGCCTTTGGCTTCGCTGTCATCGGGAAGCGGCGCGATTACTATGACGATCCCCGCGAGGACGCCGTTTTGATGGAGGTAGAGATATGCTGATACTTGGAATAGAAAGCTCCTGCGACGAGACGGCGGCGTCGGTCAGCCTTGACGGCCGCAGGATACTTTCCAATGTAGTTTATTCACAGATAGATATGCACGCCCTTTACGGCGGCGTCGTGCCCGAGATAGCCTCGCGCAAGCACGCCGAAAAGATAACCGCCGTCGTGCGGGAGGCCGTCAGGCAGGCCGGGATAGAGTTTTCCGATCTCGACGCCGTGGCGGCGACATGCGCGCCGGGGCTTATAGGCGCGCTGCTGGTCGGCGCGAACTTCGCCAAGGCGTGCAGCCTCATGCTGGAAAAGCCCTTCGTGCCGGTCCACCACATAAGGGGCCATATCGCCGCCAACTATGTGGCCTTCCCCCAGCTCGAACCGCCCTTTACGGCGCTGGTCACCTCGGGCGGACATTCCCTCATCGTCGATGTTAAGGATTACACCGATATGGAGGTCCTCGGGACGACCCGCGACGACGCGGCAGGAGAGGCCTTTGATAAGATAGCAAGGGTCATGTCGCTGCCCTATCCGGGCGGAGCGGCCCTCGACCGGCTCTCGCAGGGCGGGGACAAGGACAAATACCGCCTGCCGCGGGCCGTTGTCGCCGGACATCCCTTCGATCTGTCCTTCTCGGGGCTCAAGACGGCGGCGCTCAACATCATGCATCACGCCGAGCAGAAGGGCGAGGAGATCGACCGTCCGGCCCTTGCCGCCGCCGTGGCCAATGCCGTGGCCGATTCGGTCGTGCCGAGGGTCATCGACGGTGCAAAGCTGAGGGGCCGCCGGAAGATCGCCGCCGCCGGCGGGGTCGCCGCCAACAGCACCCTGCGCGCCAAGCTCAAGGCGGCATGCGGGAAGGACGGCATAGAGCTATATCTGCCGCCCCTTGATCTCTGCGGCGACAACGGGGCCATGATCGCCTGCCAGGCATATTACGAGTTCATGGCCGGGAATATCTCGGACAGCAGCCAGAACTGCTATGCCAACATGAGCGTATCCGAGCGCCTGTGCGAGCGCTGATATTAAACAGAACGTATTTCTACAAAGAGTATTTATTCCCGACCGAAAGCCGGGAAAATCGACATAAAAGCTGTTGATAACCCCGGCAAATCCTTTCCACAGGTTGTGGAAAAACCCCGGAAAGCCTTTATCCACAGGGGATCCGGGGCTGTGGAAAACTCTGTGGATAGTGTTAATAACTTTGTGTATTTAAAATAGATGCCCGCCCTGAGGCGGGCGAAAGGGAGGTCTAATTATGGAAAAGAAAGTATCACAGGCGGTTATCAAAAGGTTGCCCAGATACCATATACACCTTAAAGAACTTCAGGCCAACGGCGTGACCAAGATATCCTCGCGCGAGCTGGGCGAGAAGATGGGTCTTACCGCGTCGCAGGTCAGGCAGGACTTCAACTGCTTCGGCGGTTTCGGCCAGCAGGGCTACGGCTATCCGGTCGATAGCCTTATAGAGTCGATCGGTTCGATACTCCACATCGACCAGAAGAAGTCGGCCGTCATCATCGGCGTCGGCAACCTCGGCCGCGCCATAATCAACAACTTCAATTTCTTTAAGAACGGCTTCCAGCTGACCGCCGCCTTCGACGCGTCGCCCGAGGTCATCGGTCTCGATATTTCCGGAATCCACGTCTATGACATAAAGGATCTGCGGGATTACTGCATGGACAAGCATCCCGACGTCGCCGTACTTACCCTTCCCAAGGCCTATGCCCACGACACGGCGGCTCTGCTGTGCGACTGCGGCATAAAGGGCATCTGGAACTTCACCAACATCGACCTGCACCTCCAGTTCGAGCAGGTCGCCGTCGAGAACGTCCATTTTGCCGAGAGCCTTATGGTCCTCTCTTATCGCCTGGGCGAGAAGATGGGCAGGGAAGCGCAGAAATAAGGCGGGCTTCCGCCCCGCGCTTTTAAGGGATGTTTATGCCGCGACATGTGCGCGGCATAAACACATTATCGTTACACCTGCCGCAGCTCCTTGAAGAAGCGGCTGAGCATCCCGGCGCATTCCTGCCCGAGGATGCCCTTATACATCTTCGGCTTATAGCCGAAGGCCTCTTCGAAGATATTCATGACCCCGCCGCAGGCCCCCATATTGACGTCCGAAGCGCCGTAGTATACCCGCCCGATCCGGGCGTTGAGTATCGCGCCGGCGCACATGGGGCATGGCTCGAGGGTGACATAAATATCGCAGCCGCCGAGCCTCCATGTCCCGGCGGCGCGGCATGCCATGTCTATGGCGGCCACCTCGGCGTGCAGCAGGGCGTTGCCCTTTTCCTCGCGCATGTTGCGCCCACGGCCGATGACCTCGCCGTCCCGGACGATAACGCACCCGACCGGCACCTCTCCGGCCTCATAGGCCTCCTGTGCCAGCTCGAGAGCCATCGACATATATTTTTCTTCCTGTGTCATTCGCGCCCTTCTCCTGCCGTCTAAGCGTCGGGCATGCCCGCATATCTAATATACCACAAAAAGGACTTTCTGATAATATGCCCAATTTTCGTGATCTGCTCTATTACGCCCTGCCGGTGCTGGCCGCCCTCTATGTCGGCTGGAAGATAAGCCCCAAGTTCAACAACGATTTCGCCCATGGCCGGGTCAACGTCGTCTTTCTTCTCATCATGGTCGCCGTGACGGCCCTGATGTTCGTTTTAAACGCCTTTATATGGGCCACGGTGGCCTTTATCGCCATAAGGGGATAACAATGCAGACAGAAGAAATAATCGCCCGTCTCGGCGCTCTGGGCGTCGGGTACGAGCTTCACGACCATCCGCCGGTCGAGCATGCCCTCGATCGCTATGAGCTCGGCCTCGACTTCGGCGCATGCGTCTGCAAGAACCTCTTCCTGACCACCCGGAACGAGAGCGCCTTTTATGTCCTCATGCTGCCCGCCGAAAAGAACGCCGACCTGCGGCGTCTCGCCCGCGCCATAGGCAGCTCGCGCCTTTGCTTCGCATCCGACGCAAGGCTCGAAGAGCTGCTCGGCCAGCGTCCGGGGATGGTAAGCCCTCTCGGCGTCATACACGATACCGGACGCCGCGTCACCGTCCTGTTTGACGCCGCGCTGCGGGATAAAAGGGTCTGCGTCCACCCCAGCGATAACACAAAGACCCTCGTCCTTGATTTCGCCGGGCTCGAACGATATGTCAAATCCTTCGGCGAAAAAATTATTTATATCGACGCCTAAAAAAGTGTTGACATATATAGACCTCTGTGATACTATAATAAGGCAGTTTGGTTCTGCCTTATGGGGGTATAGCTCAGCTGGGAGAGCGCTTGAATGGCATTCAAGAGGTCAGCGGTTCGATCCCGCTTATCTCCACCATAAACATTAAGATCGCCTTTGGGCGGTCTTTTTTGTTATATGCGGGTATAGCAGCCAAGAAGCGAGTGTTGACTTTGGCTGTTGGTTTGGATATAATATAGATACAAAAGAGGCGCTGCCGGTCGAACGGTTAGCCCCTCAAGTGGTTTTTACGAAGAAGTGACCGCTTGGTTTACGAGGCCTTGGCGGTTACTTCTTTTCGTATATCTGAATAAACAGGCTACAAAGACCAATGATCACTAAGCAAAGCTGTAAAACTTCGGATGTACTCATCGGGCAGCCCCCCTTTCCATGAAGATCGGGGGACAAGAAGTGCCCCCGAATATGTTCAGGGGACTAACCGCTCGCCGTTTATCGGCAGCGCCACCTTTAAAATACCATATTTCTTTATATATTGCAACTATCCCCATGGGTTTACCCATGGGGATAAGGATAACAATGATCCCTTATGTTACATTTCAGGATTTGATCCAGATCGGCATATTGGTCGTTGCAATCATAAGCCTTTTTCAGGCAAAAAAGAAGTAACCGCCAAGGCCTCAGAAACCAGCGGTTACTATCTTTTTAGATAAACCTTTGGGGGGCTGACCGTTCGACCGGCAGCGCCTCTTTGTACTTATATTATATTCAAATCAACCATCAAAGTCAACCCCGGCTGCGGAGCTATCCGCGGGCGGGGTTTTTATATTGGCACACAGATAAAAAAACCGGGCGCTTGCGCGCCCGGGAAAAAACCAGCCAAAGAAGAATCTATAGATTTTTTATTAGATTTAATTCAAACTGGATGACCAGTGTGAACTACGGAGCAGGATTGACAACGGGCTTAAGGAACAGTTCGGATTCGGTGCAAAGTTCATTGCCGTTAGCATCCTTTACTGTGATCATAAACTGACCCTCATCAGCGGGGTTGTATGTGACTGTTCCATCAGAGGCGATTGTCTTACTGACTGTTTCGTATTTGTTGTAGTCAGTTTTGACGTAGATTTTAACTACGAGTGTAATCTTAGCATTAGCTTCACCTTTGATGATAGCTTTGCCCTGCTGAACGTCGATAGAATACTTGCCATCGTTGACATCTTTGTCGGGCTTTGTTGTGTTAGGCGCGGAAACGATGTAGACATATGTTACAAAGTCACTATCGTTGGTCTTATTAACATAAACAACATAGTCGTTGCGGGCAACTGTGCCAGCCTTGCCGTCATCTGTGATGTCGAAGACCTTAACATCTTCATCATAGAAGTGCTTTGTGACTACGACTTCATCAGCGCCGGTTGTGTCGTTATGGACAGTAGCGGATGTCTCGAAGTACTCTTCGCCAGTGCCTGTAACCTTGTCCTTGCGGGAAGCAAGAGCCTTACCGACCATCTCGTTGACGTCATCATCTGTTGTCTTTACTTCGTATACACCAGCAACAGGCATGCCGTCCTTTGTGAAGCCATTACCTGTAACAGTTGTAGCACCCTCGCCGGACTTTGTGAATACATAGTAATTCAGCTCGCCGTCGATGTAGAGGCCGATCTTTGTCTCGCCAACAGATGTCGACTTTGTATCGCCATCATAGTAAGCATAAACAGCTTCCGCGGTGGCCTTTGTATTCAGAACATAGATTTCAGAGATCAGCTTGCTGTTGTCCTTATCCAGAACGAACAGAACCTTGCCGTTTGTAACTGTCTTCTTGATGTTCTTATAACCTGTGTAGGTCTTGTTGCTGTTCTCGTCAACAACATGGAGAACTGTCTTGCTGTTCAGAATGTAGCTGTTAACGGTCTTGTTGGTCAGACCTTCAAGAGATGTGAACTTCTGGTTGCCATCAGCCTTGAACGAAACGGTGTTGCCGCCGACAGCCTTGTTGCCAAGAGCCTTCAGAACGATCTCGCCGTTATCGGTCATTGTGTAACGATACCATGTGTTAGAAACATCTGTCAGATGATTATCATCATCTGTAACAGCGATTGTCTTCCAAGAACCGTTGAAATAGTACTTGTAAACGTCGCCGTCCTTCTTTGTCTGGAGGGGCAGAACTTCGGTCTTGCCGTCGAGGTACATGACTTCGACAACAGCGGCCTTGCCGTTCAGTAGGCTGTTCTTGCGGCCTTCAGAGCCTGTGACCAGAATGTAGCTGTAGTTTTCGTCAGCTTCTTCTTCGACAACAACAGCAGCGGCGTAGCCGTACTCGTCAAGGTAGACCTTCATCTCGGAATCATAATCCTCAACATAAACGTCGCTGCCAGCGCTCTTGTTAGCGGCCAGCTGAGCAGACATGTTGATCTTCTCATCGCCGAGCTTGACGGAGCTAGATGTTGTTTCCTTAATTGTGCCTGTCTTGGAGTCAGCGGCGACCATGGACTGGATAGCGCCATCAGCGATGGTTACCAGAACATAATCATCCTCTGCGTACTCAACAGCTGTTTCGAACTTCTCGTCGTTGAGGTGAGGAACGTTGGATGTGTAAAGAACATCAACTGTAACTTCGCCGTCTTCAACGTTTGTGACCTTAGCCAGATATGTGTCGATAAGAACCAGAGTTACCTCTTCGTCATCGTTGACATAGGCTTCGATCAGAACGCCGTTGCCGCCGATCTTACCATCGTTGTGTGTCCAGCCCTTCTTGATCTGATGTGTGCCGACGTCTTCACCGTTGCGGACAACGTTAGCAACGCGAGTAGCTGTCAGACCAAGGTCTGTGTAGATCTTAGCAGATGTGACCTTAGCTGTGTAGGTAGCATCAGCTTCTTCATGATACAGGTCGGTCAGCTTTGTATTGGAGTTCTTGACCCAATAGTGAGCTTCACGGCCGAAAACATCGGGTTTGTCCTTGGACTTTACATTGTAGAGCTTGTAGCCAAGGGTATACTCCTCGTTGAAGTCCTCAACGCTGTTGAAGAGCTTGCCGGAGTAATATGTGCCGAATGTCTCGGAATAGCTGACTGTCATAACGCCTGTCAGAGCGTTGAAGGCATACAGAGCAGCCTCTTCACGCTTTACGCCGGCGTCGAAGTTAGCACCCAGGTTGCCGTCGAAGATGCCCTCTGTCAGAGCATACTTAGCGACCTCGATAGCCCAGTTGGGGCCTGTGAACTCGCCGTTGACGCCATAGCCCAGTGCGACCAGCAGCATCTTAGCGAACTGGTTGCCTGTCAGTGTGTCGGTGGGGCCGAAGTTGCCGTTGCCGTAGCCGCCGATGATGCCCTGGCTTGCGCAATAGGCGATAAAGCCTGCGCTCCAGCGGCCGGATGCTACATCCTTAAAGG
>CAKUAK010000120.1 GCA_934636325.1 uncultured Eubacteriales bacterium | reverse complement strand
TCGTCACCCACGGCACCGATACCATGGCCTATACGGCGTCGATGGTGTCCTTTATGATAAAGAACCCGCCGGTGCCGGTCGTCTTTACAGGCTCGCAGGTGCCGATATCAATGCCGCTGACCGACGGCGTATTTAACCTCGTCTCGGCCTTTACAATGGCGATGTCGGGCAAGCCGGGCATATTCGTCGCCTTTGACCGCAAGATAATACTCGGCTGCCGCGCCGTAAAGGTGCGCACCACCGGCTTCAGCGCCTTCGAGAGCGTCAATTATCCGCCGGTCGGGGTCATAAACTCCAGCGGCCTCAACATCCATGACGAGTATCTTATAAAGTACGATGGCGCGCCGGAGCTCGACACCGATATAGATACCTCTGTATTCCTGCTCAAGCTGACCCCGGGCACCAACCCGCAGATCGTCGATATGCTGATCGACAGCGGCATCCGCGGCATCGTCATCGAGGGCTTCGGCGCGGGCGGGCTGCAGTTCATCCGCCGCGATTATACCTCCAAGCTGGCCCGCGCGGCAAAAGAGGGGGTCGCCGTCGTTGTCTGCTCTCAGTGTCTTTATGAGCGTTCAGATTTCTCGGTCTATCAGGTCGGGCAGAAGGCCCTCGATACCGGCGTCATACAGGGGTATGACATGACATCGGAGGCCGCCGTGACAAAGCTCATGTGGGCGCTCGGCAACTGCAAGGGCATCGAGGGGGTAAAAGAGCTTTTCGGCAGAAATATCGCCGGAGAAGTGGAAATTTCTCTCTGATATGCTTTACAAACCCGAAGATTTGTGATATCATGTCACTTGTATCCCTATGCTTAGTAAAAGGATATTTTCCGCGTTTGACCGCGGCATCTACCTTGCCTTTTGACTCAGCTTGCGGACATTAAATATTTTGGAGGTACAGACCAATGATCCTTAAGGAAAAGAAGAACGAAGTTATCGCCGCTAACCGCCTGCACGAGACCGATACAGGCTCGCCTGAAGTCCAGATCGCCATCCTGACAGCCCGCATCAACGAGCTGAATGAGCATCTGAAGGTCCACAAGAAGGACAACCATTCGAGAAGAGGCCTGCTGAAGATGGTCGGTAAGCGCCGCAAGCTGCTGGTTTATCTGCAGAACAACGATATCGAGCGTTATCGTTCCATCGTTGCCAACCTGGGCCTGCGTAAATAAGTTTGTAGCACAAAGAGGGGACGGGTCGGCTGTCCCCTCTGATTTATATCATCACAAAAACGATGCGGCTTGAGCTTTAGCAGTTGAACGGTATAAGGAAGGCTCCTTGTCCTGTTCAAGTGCTAAGGTCAAGTCCATCAATAAAAACGAAAGGTGGACATGCTAATGATCACACATGCAACATTCCCCAAGCACAGAGTGTTCGAGACAACTCTGGCCGGCCGTCCTCTCAAGATAGAGATCGGCAAGATGGCCGGTCTGGCCAACGGCGCGGCCCTTGTATCCTTCGGCGATACGACGGTGCTCTGCACGGCCACGATGGCCAAGGCGCCCCGCGACGGCATCGATTTCTTCCCCCTCAACGTCGATTACGAAGAGAAGCTCTATGCCGTAGGCCGCATCCCCGGCAGCTTTATGCGCCGCGAAGGCCGCCCCGGCGAGAAGGCCATCCTTGTATCCCGCCTTATCGACAGGCAGATCAGGCCCTTCTTCCCCTCCGACATGCGCAATGACGTTTCTGTCATGTGCACCGTCCTTTCGGTCAACCACGACCATTCGCCCGAGGTAGCCGCCATGATCGGCACATCGGTCGCCCTGTCGATATCCGACATCCCCTGGAACGGACCTATCGTCGGCCTCCAGATGGGCTATGCCGATGACGAGTATATCATCTGCCCCAACAGCGAGCAGCGCGCCAAGAGCGTCCTTCAGCTTACCGTCGCAGGCAGCCGCGACAAGGTCGTCATGATCGAAGCCGGCGCCGACCAGTTCCCCGATGACATGATGCTTACGGCTATCGCCAAGGGTCACGAGGAGATCAAGCGTCTTATAGAGTTCGTTTCCGATATCCAGAGCCAGTGCGGTCTGGCCAAGGCCGAGTATCCCAGCGTCAAGCTGCCCGAAGAACTCTTCGAGGCCGTCAAGGGCTATGCCATGTGCCGCGTCAAGGACGCCGTCGATACCGACGACAAGACGGTCCGCGACGCCCGCATCGCCGAGATCACAGCCGACGTCAAGGAGCACTTTGCCGAAGAGTATCCCGATTCGGCAGCTCTGTTCGACGAGTGCATGTATAAGCTCCAGAAGTATGTCGTCCGCCGCCTTATCCTCGACGAGGGCAAGCGCGTAGACCGACGCAGCCTGACAGAGGTAAGGCCGCTGGCCGCCGAAGTCGGCGTCATTCCCCGCGTACACGGTTCCGGCCTCTTTACCCGCGGACAGACACAGGTCCTCTCGATCGCCACGCTGGGCACACTGCGCGACGCACAGGAGCTCGACACGACCTTTGAAGAGACCGAAAAGAGATATATGCATCACTATAACTTCCCCGGCTATTCGGTCGGCGAAGCCAAGCCTTCCCGCAGCCCCGGCAGGCGTGAGATCGGCCACGGCGCTCTTGCCGAAAGGTCTCTTGAGCCGGTCCTGCCCTCGGTAGAGGAGTTCCCCTATGCCATAAGGGTCGTTTCCGAGGTCCTTTCCTCCAACGGTTCGACATCCCAGGGCTCTGTCTGCGGCTCGACCCTGGCACTTATGGACGCCGGTGTCCCCATCAAGGCTCCGGTCGCCGGCATCTCCTGCGGCCTTGTAACAGAGGGCGACAGGCACATAACATTCACCGATATCCAGGGCATCGAGGACTTCTTCGGCGATATGGACTTCAAGGTCGCCGGTACCCATAAGGGCATCACCTCGATCCAGGTCGATATAAAGAACGACGGTCTGACACTTCAGATCATCGCCGAGGCCTTTGAAAAGACCCGCAACGCCCGTCTTGAGATCCTCGACGAGATCCTGCTCAAGGCTATCGACAAGCCCAGGGCAGAGCTCTCTGAGTTCGCACCCAAGATGATCAGGATGAACATCGACCCCGAGAAGATCCGCGAGGTCATCGGTAAGGGCGGTTCTGTCATCCAGAAGATCACAGCCGAGACCAACACCAAGATCGACATCGAGGACGACGGCAGCGTCTGCATCGCCGCCATCAACTCGGCCGACGGCGAGCGCGCCCGCAAGATGATCGAGGGCATCGCCAAGGATCCCGAGATCGGCGATCTGTATTACGGCAAGGTCACGCGTCTGATGACATTCGGCGCCTTTGTCGAGTTCGCACCCGGCAAGGAGGGTCTCATCCATATCTCCAAGCTGGCCGACAAGAGGGTCGCAAAGGTAGAGGATGTCCTTAACGTCGGCGACGAGACATGGGTCAAGGTCATCGAGATCGACGACAAGGGCAGGATCAACCTTTCCCGCAAGGACGCTCTCAAAGAGATCGCCGAGAGGGAAGAATAAGAAACGCAGGTTTCGGAACAATAAATAAAGGCGGGCTGCGGCCCGCCTTTATTGGATATTGAGCGGCCGTGGGCCGCACAGGTAAAATTGCGCGAGGCGGTATTTGAAATATGGTAAACAAGATCACACTTGACAACGGCGTAAGGATAGTTCACGAGCATCTGGATCATCTGCGCTCCTGCGCGCTGGGTATCTGGGTCGAGAGCGGCTCGAGGCACGAGCCGGAGGAGCTCTGCGGCATATCGCATTTTATCGAGCATATGCTGTTCAAGGGCACGGAAAAACGCACGGCGGCGCAGCTGGCGGCCGATTTTGACGCCATCGGCGGCCAGAGCAACGCATTTACCACAAAAGAGCACACCTGTTATTATTGCCGGACGCTGGGCGAATATCTGCCCCAGGCGGCCGAGCTTCTGTGCGATATGTATTTTAATTCGACCTTCGAGCAGAGCCAGGTCGACCTTGAACGCTCGGTCATAATCGAAGAGATCGGAATGTATGAGGATACCCCCGACGATCTGGTCAATGAAGAGCTCTTCGGCGCGATATACGACGGCTATAAGCTGGGAAGGCCGATACTCGGCACGAAGGAGAGCCTTGCCGGTATCGACGGCAAGACCCTCAAACGCTATCACGACGAAAACTATACCCCCGAGAATACGATAGTCTCCCTCTGCGGCAGCTATACCGACGACGATATAAAGGAGCTGATCGAGCTCTTCTCAAAGATGCCCCGCCGCAAGGCTCCGGTCATCGAAGAGAGCCATTATCAGAAGGCCTTTACCCTCAAAAACAAGGATATAGAGCAGAACCACCTTATGCTGGCCTTTCCGGGCATCGCGGTCGGTGACGATATGCGGTATGACGTCCAGGTCATGACAGCCATATTGGGCGGCGGCATGTCCTCCCGCCTCTTCCAGCAGGTGCGCGAGCGCAACGGACTCTGCTATACGATATACAGCTTCCGCACGTCCTATATCGGCACAGGCGTCCTGAGCATCTATGTCGCCCTTTCCAGGGACGCCGAGCTCAAGGCCATCGCCCTCATAAAGGATGTAATAAAAGAGATGCTTGAAAATGGCGTCACAGAGGACGAGGTCAGGCGCACGGTGACACAGCTCAAGTCCAATGTCCTCATGGGTCTCGAAAGCACGACATCGAGGATGAATGTCATCGCCCAGAACGAGTTTGCTTACGGCAGGGCGGTCAGCGAGGACGAGGTCATCGCCGGCTTCGACGCCGTCACACCGGAAAGCGTTCTCGCGGTGGCACGCAGGCTGCTCGATTTTGACGCCATGTCCTTCTCGGCCGTCGGCAAGGTGAGAGACGCCGAGGAATACAAAAAGGCGCTTTTTGACTGATACCGACCGTACGAAAAACAACACTGTTTTTAAATGACAGTATTGATATCCCGCCCCGACCTGGGCGGGATATTTTTATATGGCCCTTAAGGATGATAAATAAAAAATATAACAATAAAGTTAAAAAAACTTGATAATTTTTCTGTTAGCATATATAATGAAGAAAAAGCTCTTTGGCACGTTTTTCCGCATCTGGCGGATATATGCAGGGATGCTTGAAACATGCGGCGGCGGGGGAGATGGCAATAATCCCTTGTCCGGCAGCGCGGCCCTGGCCGGTTTTTCATTCTTCTTTCTCCGGCTTCGGACATGTCGGGCGCAGCCGGGAGCATGTGGGACCTTTAGGCGGTATATATCACGGCCGGGTATATACCGCCGCTTTTCGCGCGCCGGTAATGTTAAAATGATTTTAAATACAGGCACTTGTTAAATCCGGCGTCTGGTGGTATAATATACTTAAATCGTTTATGATTGCCAACGGGGTGTCCGCTGGCAAATATTTATAATGAGACAGGAGGTGCGGAATTGAAGATACAGGAATCGGCGGAGAATTATCTTGAGGCTATCCTTATGCTCAAGAACGAAAAGGGAAAAATACGCTCTATCGACATCGTGCGGCATCTGGATTACACCAAGCCGAGCATAAGCAGGGCTATAAATCTTCTCAAGACCAACGGTTATGTCACCGTCGATAAGGAAGGCTGGATTGAGCTGACCGAAACCGGCATGGCTATTGCCAACAAGGTTTACGAGCGCCATACCTTTGTTTCGGCATGGCTTACGTCGATAGGGGTCGACCCCAAGACGGCGGCCGAGGATGCGTGCAGGATCGAGCATGATATAAGCGACGAAACATTTGCCAAGATAAAAGAATTTGTAATAGATGCCGAGATTTTAAAAGAAAAGATTGACGAGTAGGCTTTCTTATGTTATCATACGGTTAGCAGTTGCTAACCGTATGATAACAAGGAGGCGTTATGAGCATCGTAATCGTAGGCGGAAACGAACGCATGGAATGCAAGTACAAAGATATATGTAAAAAACACGGCTGCAAAGCTAAGGTATTCACAAAAATGAGGGGTAATTTCAGCGATCAGATCGGCTGCCCCGATCTCATCGTCCTGTTTACAAATACAGTATCGCATAAAATGGCAGGCTGTGCCCTTCAGGCAGCCGGACGCAGCAGCAACACGGTCGTGGCCCGCTGCCACAGCAGCAGTTCGGCTGCGCTCGAGGATCTTCTCAAGCGCCACACGGCCGCCGGAAACTGAGCATATATTTTCCTTTCATGG
>CAKUAK010000119.1 GCA_934636325.1 uncultured Eubacteriales bacterium | reverse complement strand
CCTGTCTCTTTCCTATTTGAAAAGGCCTGTTATACTGTTCCAGATGTCGCGGAACATATTTCCGACACGCTGCCAGAAGGTGGTCTTTTCTGTCTCGTGAACTTCGTCGTCCTCGGTCTTGACGCTGTCCTTTGTAATTTCCTGGCTGCGCATGATGTACTGGATCGACGTGACGCCGGTGTTGCGTTCGTCGGTCATCGACTGAGGCGCGGCCGTTCCGTCCATCAGCAGAAGATTATTGACCTCTCCGGAATGGGCATCCCATTCGTCCTCGATGAGGGCTTCTACCGTATCCTTTGCACTGCGTATCGTGCCTGTCTGGCCGAGGCCTGTTGCCGAGCGGCGCAGGATATCGGCAAGGCTTGAAAGGGTCTGTTGTGTGCCCTTGTCGAGCTGTGTGCCGCTCTGCTTTGCAAGGTTCTCGGCCGATGTTGCGGCCTTTGTCAGCGATGTCACGCCCCTGGAGGCCGAGGAAGCCAGATCCTTGGCATCCGAGATAGCCTGCTGTGCACCCGGCTGGTACTTATTCATGATGCCGATCATCTCTTCGACCTGACCCAGAGCCGTATCGACATTGTCGGTCAGCCTTTCGGCCAGCTTGCTGGCCTCTTTAAGTGTATCTATCGCTGAGGAGGCCGCGCCGTTGTGGGCCTCGAGAACGTCGATGGCATCACCCATTAGCTTGCAGAGGTCAGCCATATCGCCGCTCAGATTATCGCTGCCCAGCGCGCTGCAAAGGCTTTCGAGCTGAGAAAGCATGGGCGATGCGTAATCGTTTGTCTTGCTGACAAGATTCTTGAGCTGCGACACCGACATATCGGTCTCTTTAAGGATCTTATTGACCTTTTTGGCCTGCTCCAGCTGCTGCTGGAAGCTGTCGCTCTGGGACTGCTGATAGAGGGAGGCAAGCTTGGCGGCCTGTGCGGCGGCGACCTGCTCGCTCTGGCCGTTCTGAACAAGATACGCGGCAATGAACTGCTCGAATGTCAGGACATCCTTATATTCCTCCGATGCTTCATATGCGGCGTGGAGCTGATTTGCCTGACTGACATATCCCTCGATCTCGCCGACCGTCATACCGTTGACCGTAACGTATTTGTTGTCGCTGTCCTCCAGCTGAGCCAGCTGGGATTCCATGCCGGAAAGCTCTGTACGCATCGAGCTTGCCGTCTTTTTCATGCCGTCCATGCTGCTGCCCAGCTTATCGAGGTCGGACCTCAGGCTGACGGCCAGCTTGCTTCCCTTGCTCGTCAGATCCTTATCGTCGAGATCATCGAGCAGATCCTGAAGCTCGTCGAGATCGGCGCGCATGTTTTTGAGCAGCTTGCGGGTATTCTCGACCTCGGGGCTGAGGCCTGTGATATTGCCCGACATACGGTTGAGAAGCTCTACCGTCTCGTCGAGAGCGGCGCTTGCCTGTTCAAGATGACCGGCCGCGGGTTCGAGCGAAACGCTCAGATCATTTGCCGAAGCAAGGGCCTCGTCGAGGCTGTCGTAGACCTCGCCCTTGCCTGCCGAAATGGTGCCGCGGGCCTGATTGAGGCTGTCGAGGCCGCTGGCGGCCGAGCTCATGCTGCCGCTCATACCGTCGAGGGTATTGAGGATGACATCCATGCTGTCGCTGATGGCGTTATAGGAATCCTCGAGCTTTTCTTTGGCATCCTTGAGTTCGGCGATCTGGTCGAGCTGGCTCAGCGTAGCCGGGACGGCAAGAAAGATCATGCCGGAATACTCGAAATCATCGCTGCCGACACGCATCGTGAAATGCTGTTCCTCGCCGGGCAGGACGGCGTAAAGCACGCAGTAAAGATTGCCGATCAGCTGCACCTGTGCGCCCGGGGCCTCGAGCGAAACTATATCGTCGCCGTTGAACACCGAGGCGGCCGTCAGGACAAGGTTATTTCGGCTGTATTCAGAGGCGTTTTCATTGGGTATGGCGTTGAAGGTGATATCGACAACACCGGTCTTGCCCACCAGCTCTTCGGCCGTTGCCGGTACTCCGTTGAGGGCATAGGACATGGAGATCGTCCATGGGAAATCGGTGAAGGGCTGTGTGCTGGTGCCCTCGAAATAGAGCTTATCGGGAACATCGCCCGAAAGATCGAAGCTGACCTTTCCGCCCGAGACCGAGGGCGTGCGGCTGTCGGTAAGATTGGTTATCTTATCATATGTGCCGTAATCGGTGATGCTGGTATTGCCGTATGTGCGGTAGGTCTTTACGACGCTGCTCTCTTTAAGTCCGCCGTAATAATCGAGCGTGGCGTAATATGCCTCGTCGCAGGTCGGCGTTATCTGATCGGCCGCAAGAGCCTGGGACATGCCGGAGGCCAGCATGAGACCGGCCATCGCGCCGGCTGCCGTTCTTTTTGCCAAATTACTGTATTTCATAAGATTGCAACCCCTTTTCTTTTATTTCGAAACGGCTTCGGTCTTGGCCTTGGACTTTTCCTTCCACCTCATGCTGGTCTTTGCGATCAGCGGCTCGAAGGTAACAAGGATGGCCGGAAGCAGGAAGAGTATGCATACGGCCGATATGATCGAGCCTCGCGCCAGCAACATGCAGAGGCTGCCGATGATCTCTATCTTGGAGATGAGGGCTACCCCCAATGTTGCGCAGAAGAGGACGAGGGCCGATGTTATTATCGAAGGATCGGCGACCGCGGCGGCGTCGAGCATGGCCTGACGGCGATCCTTGCCGTTCTGGAGCTCTTCGCGGAAGCGGGTCGTCATCAGGATGGCATAGTCGACGGTGGCGCCCAGCTGTACGCACCCGATGATGGTCGGCGCGATAAAGGGCATGATCTGCCCTGCGAAATAGGACACGCCCTCATTCATGAATATGGCCAGCTCTATGGCGGCGACCAGAACGACCGGTATAGACACCGAGCGGAAGGTCAGGGCGACGATTATCAGTATGGCGGCGATCGAGATATAGTTGGTGACGCGGAAATCGTTGTCGGCTATATCTATGAGGTCTTTTGTCAGGACGGCTTCGCCGGTCATATACGCGTTTTCGTCGTACTCTTTGAGTATGGCGTTTATCTCTTCGACCTGCGTTCCGACCTTATCGGATGCCGTTTCATAGCTGGAGTTTATCATCATTATCTGCATGCCGTCGCGCTTGCAGACATCGCGGATGCTGTCAGGGATGAAGAACTCGGGGATGGTATTGCTGACGAACTTGTCGTATGCCACGACGCTCTCGACGCCGCTGACCTGCTCTATCCTGTCGATCATGTCAAGGCAGTCACGGTAAGGGATGTCGTCGCGGATGACGACAAAGTGGCTCGAAGCCATGTTGAACTCGTCCTTCAGCTTGTTGGTGGCAACTATGGCCGGCATGTCCTGGGGCAGACCCTCGTCAAGCTTATAGTAGACGTCGGCGTGGCTCTGTGAATAAACAGCCGGGATAAAGAGGATGAGGAACACGGCCGTTATGGCCTTATTGTGCTTTACAATAAAGTTATTTACATGCTTGAAGCTGGGGATAAATACCTTGTGGGTGTATTTATTGATCTTATCATCAAACAAAAGCAACATGGCCGGAAGGACAAGAACGACGGTGGCGACACCGAGGACGACGCCCTTTGCCATGACGATGCCGATGTCGCGGCCCAGAAGGAGGCGCATGAAGCAGAGGGCCAGGAAGCCGGCCACCGTTGTCAGCGAGCTGCTCGACAGCGATGTGAATGCGGCCTTGATGGCGGCGGCCATGGCGTCGCGCTTATCCTCGAAGTTGGCCTGTTCCTCCACATATCTGTGATAAAGGAATATCGAATAGTCCATCGTGACGCCCAGCTGGAGCACAGCGGCGATGGCCTGTGTGATATAGGATATCTCGCCGAGGATGATATTCGTGCCGAAGTTGTAAACGATGGCCATGCCGATGCTGGCAAGGAATATGACCGGCAGCAGCCAGGATTCCATCGTCAGGCACATGGCAACAAAGGAAAGAAGAACGGCAAGGCCGACATACTGCGGAAGCTCTTTATCGACCAGATCCTTGGTATCCTTTATGACGGCCGAGAAGCCGGCAAGGAAGCAGCGCTCGTTGCACAGCTTTCTGACCTGACCGATAGCTTCCATGGTCTCTTCGGATGCGCCGGGAAGCTCGTACTGGACGATCATCATCGACGCGTCGCCCGAATAGAAGATATCGCTTATCTCATCGGGAAGCATATCCTTCGGGATCTGGACGCCGGTCAGGCCTGAAAGACAGAGGGCGCTGCTGACCCCGGGGACCTCTTCTATCCTCGATTGAAGGTCGGACATGTACTGCGGCGGCATATCCTCGACGATCAGCATCGTCGTCGCCGCCATTTTAAAGGGCTCTTCCAAAAGCTTTTCGCCCTTGGATGAGTCGATATCCGGCGGGAGATAGGTCAGGATATCGTAATTGATCCTTGTGGCGACGGCGCCGATAACGCAGGCTGCAAGCAGCACCAGCGCCACGGCCATCACCAGCTTTGGCCTTCTCGTAAGCCGGTTGGCCATTTTTTCGAGCATGGCTTTCAACTCCTGTTCATGGGTAATGTTTTCCTTACGGCAATGGATTTTATTCCCGAAAAGGGCTAAAGTCAACGAGATCGCGGGGCTTCTAATAATTCTTAATAAACCCCGCGTCAGGACATAATAATTCTTTATTTTCCAAAGCTCACTTTATTGATATAATTACATATGTCAAAACCGCGGCGCCTGCCGCCGGAGATACGGAGGTTTTTAAATTGAATAAGATTCTGGTCGTCGACGACGATCTTTCCATAAGACAGCTTATATCAGATGTTCTGACCGATCAGGGCATGAGTGTCAGATGCGCCGTTTCGGGCGAAGAGGCCCTCGGCATCCTTGAGCTCGAGAGCTTCGACCTTATCCTCCTTGACATAATGATGGGCGGGATAAGCGGCATCGAGCTTTGCCGCAAGGTTCGCGGCCGTATAGAATGTCCCATCATATTCATAAGCGCAAAGGACAGCGTGCCCGATATAGTAAACGGCCTCGGCGTCGGGGCAGACGATTACATCACAAAGCCCTTTGCCCTTGAGGAGCTGGTCGCCCGCGTATGCGCCCATCTGCGCACCCACGCCCGGGCCTCTGCCCAGAACGACGCCTCCCGCGCCCTGACCATCGGCGAGATCACCCTTGATCCAGACGCCCGGACGGTCTCCAAATCGGGGCAGCCGGTCGAGCTTTCGACAAGGGAGTTCGATCTGCTGCACTATCTCATGTCCAACGCCGGGCAGACCATGTCGAAGGAGCACATCTTCCGCGACGTCTGGGGCACCAGCTTCGGCGACATGGGCGCAGTCGCCATAAATATCAAAAATCTGCGCACCAAGATCGACCCCGACTGGCAGTATATAAAGACCATCTGGGGCTCGGGCTATCGCTTTGTCACCCGCAGCGCCTATGACGAACAAAAGGGGGACTGACGCTATGAGCGAGAAAAAGCTGCGCTTTTCCCTTCCCGGCTTCAACTGGATTGACTCGCGCCTGTCGCGCAAGGTCATAGTTGTGCTGGTCCTGCTGGCCCTTGTGGGGTGGCTGCTGTCGGGTGTCGTCTTTCTTCGGTATCTGCGGTCATACGCCGGAAAAGCCTTCGACGAATCGGTCAGGCAGGCGTCGGAAACTGCCGACCAGGCAGCCGCCTTTTTGTCGGGCAGCGGCGGCGAATGTTCCGGGCTTGAGGATTATCTTCCCGGCGGGGTGGCCTGCATGGTGTGGAACGACAGCGGCGAGCTGATATACGGCTCGGCCTCCGACGATCCCGACGATGCCGCTATCCTGCCCTCGGCCATGACGCAGGTAACGCTGCCCGGCGGCGAAAGCCTTATCATACACATTTTCATGCCGCCGATCGAGCGCAAGGCCCTTGTCGACACCGTTGGGGATCAGGCAAAAACCGGGCTTCTCTTTTTCAACTTTTTCATCGTGATCGCCGCCGGCGTGCTTTTATACCTTCTCTTTATATCCCCCATCGTCAGCCTCAGAAAAAAGATGGCGCTGTATTCCGAAAAGGGCACCCTGCCCCAGCGCAGCACCCGCATCGACGAGATCGGCAAGCTGCAGAACGGCTTTGCCGACCTGACCGGCGTCCTGCACGCCAAGGAACAGTCGGAGCGCCGCCTTATCGCCTCGATATCCCATGATATAAAGACGCCGCTGACCTCAATTCTCGGCTATTCACAGCGGCTCGGCTCGGCTCAGCTCTCCGACGAAAAGCGAAGCCAGTATATAAACGCCATCCATGACCGCGGCCTTGCCATAAAGAGCATAGTCGACGAGTTCGACGATTACCTTGACGCCGGGCTGCGGGATTCCTCGCCTATGGAGCTGCTCACGGCCGGAGCACTCTGCTCCTCCATTGAAAAAGAATACCGTGAAGAGCTTATGGATGCCGAGGTGCGGCTCGAGGTCTCGTGTGCCTGCCCGGAGGCAAGACTGATATGCAATATGCCCCATATGAAGCGCTATTTCGGCAATCTTATCGGCAACAGCATATCCCACGGCGAGGCCAGGGATCTCGTTCTGCGCCTCGAATGTTACCAGCGGGATCACGACATCATATTTGATTTTTCCGACAACGGCCGCGGCGTCCCGCCCGAACTTTTACAGTCGATATTCGAGCCGCTTTATACAACCGACCGGGGCAGAAAGGTCTCGGGCCTCGGGCTTTCCATATGCCGCAGCATAATCACGGCCCACGGCGGCCGTGTCATAGCCGAGGATATCCCCTCTGGCGGCCTGCTGGTGCGGGCGTCGCTGCCCTGCGCCGACTTTATTAAATAGGAAGCGTACCTTTTGACAAATCTCTTTTAAAGGTGTAACCTTTATTTATTCGCCCACACCCGGGCGGAAAGGAGATCAGACAAAATTGAAGATAATTGACGCTCATATCCATTTCAAGAAGAGCCCCGGCTTTGACGCACTGGCCCTTGATGTCGGTCATCTGAACGACGGCGGCCATCTTGAGGAATACTTTTCGCAGAACGATATCACCCACGCCGTGGTCATGGGCAACGATGTCCCCGGAACAAAGCCCAGGCTGCCCGGATTTCTCAGCTATTGTGTCGGCCTTGACAGCAGCTGTATGAAAGAGCATGGGATGAACGATGTCCTCGACGCGCTGGAGGATGAGCTTAAAAGCCCCGGTTGTGTCGGAGTCAAGCTCTATCCCGGATATAACCGGCGCTATATAACCGATGCCGAGTTCCACCCGGTCTATCGCCTGGCCGCCGATCTACGTAAACCGGTGGCTGTTCACACAGGCGCGACGGCAAACGCATCGTCCCACCTCAAATACTGCCATCCCCTGCTGATCGACGAAGTCGCCGCCGATTTTTCCGACACCACCTTTGTCATCTGCCATTACGGCAATCCGTGGGTCCTCGACGCCGCGGCCGTGCTCGATAAAAACCCCAATGTCTGCGCCGACCTTTCGGGCATCCTCGACGGCGGCATGCATGACATCGACCGATACTGCCGCGAGAACAGCGGGTATGTCGAATACCTGCGCACATGGATCAAATACCCCAACGCCTTTGACCGCATCATGTACGGCACCGATTGGCCGCTGGTCAATATGATGCAGTATGCCGATTTTGTTTCGCGTCTCGTTCCCGAAAGCCATTGGGACGATGTCTTTTTCAATAACGCCAACAGGATCTACTCCCTCGGACTTTAAGCTCCGGGGGAGCTTGTTAGTTCAAGCTAACTTTTTTGATATTTTTTTATTTCGACCTCTTGACAACAAAAAAGAATGGTGGTATTCTCTTTCCAGAATCGTTAGCGAGAGCTAACTTATTTTTAAGCCAAAAGGTTAGCAAATGCTAATCCCCACAGGAGGTCAAAATTATGCCGCTTACAATGGCACCGCAAGGCGAGCTTTCCTACATCAAGAGGATAACCGGCAAGGATGAAGTCCGTCAGCATCTGGCCACACTTGGTTTTGTAGAGGGCGCCGAAGTAATCGTTGTTAATGAGATCGCCGGCAATATAATTTGCAACGTAAAGGG
This sequence comes from uncultured Eubacteriales bacterium, assembly GCA_934636325.1. GTDB lineage: Bacteria > Bacillota > Clostridia > Oscillospirales > Butyricicoccaceae > RGIG1902. The sequence goes on along the minus strand of CAKUAK010000119.1, from coordinate 3,255 downwards.
TTCTCGTGTCGCCCTCAGCAAAAGTATGGCCAGCAGGATCATGATATAAGGAGGTATGTATATGAAAACATTAAAAGAGGTCAACCCCGGCGAGACGGTCACGGTCGTCAAGCTTCATGGTCAGGGGCCTGTAAAACGCCGCATCATGGATATGGGCATCACAAAGGGCGTTGAGGTCTTTGTCCGTAAGGTAGCCCCCCTGGGCGATCCCATCGAGGTCAACATCCGCGGCTATGAGCTTTCGCTCAGAAAGTCTGACGCCGAGATGGTCGAGGTTCAGTAAAAGACAGCCAAAGCACCGCCGAAGCTGTATTTTTAAAGGTAAAAGGTTAGCGCTCGCTAACCGCTGTATAGGAGGATAAACAATGTCAATCAAAATAGCTCTTGCCGGCAACCCTAACTGCGGCAAGACTACAATGTTCAACGATCTGACAGGCAGCGCCCAGTATGTTGGTAACTGGCCCGGCGTCACCGTTGAAAAAAAGGAAGGTAAGCTCAAGGGCCACAAGGATGTAATCATCCAGGACCTGCCCGGCATCTACTCCCTCTCCCCTTACACACTGGAAGAGGTCGTTGCCAGAAACTATCTTATCACCAACCGTCCCGAGGCTATCATCAACATAGTCGACGCGACAAATATCGAAAGAAACCTTTATCTGACCACACAGCTGCTTGAGCTGGGCATCCCGATGGTCATCGCCCTCAACATGATGGACCTGGTCAGAAAGTCGGGCGACACCATTGACGCCGGCAAGCTCGGAAAGATACTCGGCTGCACGGTTGTCGAGACCTCGGCCCTCAAGGGCGAAGGCTCCAAGGACGTTGCCGACAAGGCTGCCGCTATCGCAGGCGCAAAGGCCGGCCATGTTCCCGTCACATTTGAAAAGCCCATCGAAGAGGCTCTTGCAAAGATCGAAGCCATCGTAAACGGCAAGTGCGACAGCCACCTCAACCGCTGGTTCTCGGTCAAGCTGTTCGAGCGCGACGAAAAGGCCATCGAGCAGATCACTCTTTCGGCTTCCGATAAATCGGCCATCGAAGATGTCATAAAGGACATCGAAAAGCAGTATGATGACGACAGCGAAAGCATCATCACCAACCAGCGCTATATCTACATAGCTTCTGTCATGAAGCAGTGCGTAAAGAAGAAATCCCACGGCAAGCTGAGCACATCGGATAAGATCGACCGCATCGTTACGAACCGTATCCTTGCTCTTCCCATCTTTGCCGTCATCATGTTCCTCATCTATGCCATCGCAATGGGCGGTTATTCCTTCTCCATTGGTACGATGGGCACAGACTGGGCCAACGATGTCCTCTTCGGAGAGATTGTCCCAAACTTCTTTGACAGCTTCCTTCTCAACGCGGCAGGCGAGCCTGTTGTTGCCGGGTGGCTCTACGGCCTCATTCAGGACGGTATAGTAGCCGGTGTCGGCGCGGTCCTGGGCTTTGTTCCCCAGATGCTCGTTCTGTTCTTCCTGCTTGCCATTCTTGAAGACGTCGGCTATATGGCCCGTGTCGCCTTCATCATGGACCGTATCTTCCGCCGCTTCGGCCTTTCTGGCAAGAGCTTCATCCCGATGCTGGTCGCCACAGGCTGCGGTGTTCCGGGCGTTATGGCTTCCCGTACCATCGAACAGGATCGTGACCGCAAGATGACCATCATGACGACATGCTTCATCCCCTGCGGCGCTAAGATGCCTATCATCGGCCTGTTCGCCGGCGCTGTATTCGGCAATTCTCCCTGGGTCGCAACATCGGCCTTCTTCATCGGCATTGCCGCCGTTATCATCTCGGGCATCATGCTCAAGAAGTTCAAGGCCTTTGCCGGCGAGCCCGCTCCCTTCGTTATGGAGCTTCCTGCTTACCACGTTCCTGCATGGGGCAACGTCTTCCGTGCAACATGGGAGCGCGGCTGGAGCTTCATCAAGCGTGCTGGCACGATAATCCTTGCTTCTTCGATCATCCTCTGGTTCCTGCAGGGCTATGGCTTTGTTGACGGTTCCTTTGGTGCTGTCGAGGATAACAACAGTTCCCTGCTGGCCGCCTTCGGCAAGGCTGTCGCCTGGATATTCTATCCCCTCGGCTGGGTCGGCAATATGGCTTGGAAGGCAACGGTCGCTTCGATCACCGGCCTTATCGCAAAGGAAGAGGTCGTCAATACCTTCGGTATCCTTTACAATTATGCCGGCGAGGCCGACCTGCTTGAGGACTCCGAGGCTATCTGGCAGCTGATCGGCGCTGACTTCGGCGCAATGTCTGCCTACAGCTTCATGATCTTCAACCTCCTGTGCGCACCTTGCTTCGCTGCCATGGGCGCTATCAAGAGGGAAATGAATAACACAAAGTGGACACTCGGTGCTATCGGTTATATGTGCGGATTTGCCTATGTCATGGCTATGATTGTATATCAGCTGGGCGGTCTTGTCACAGGCGAAGCAACATTCGGCATCTGGACGATCGTTGCCATTGCCGCTCTGGCCGGAGTCCTCTATCTCCTGTTCCGCAAGAACAAGTATCACGAGGACGCTGTATCGGTCAACGTAGCACAGTCTGTCACAGCTTCCAAATAAGGAGGTAATCTTATGAACATGCCGACCATCATTGGCACAGTAATCATCGCCGTCATCTTCTTTTCGATAATTATAAACGGTATTCGAGGCCACAAAAAAAATGATGGCGGCTGTGGCGGCAACTGCGGCGGCTGCCCCTACGCAGGCTCGTGCCATCGTCATTAAACTTCACAGAAAGGCGGTACATCATGGAATTAAGCGGACCCAAGATCAGATACCTGCTCATAATATACCGACTGATCTCTGAAAAGGGCTCTGCTCGCTCGGTAGACATTGCCATCAGGCTTGGCGTCGCCCGGCCGTCGGTACACCGCATGCTGGCCTCACTTTCAAAAATGGGGCTTATTCATATGGAGCCGAGGAGCGCTGTCACCCTTACAAGTGAAGGAAACGACCTGGCCATGGAATATGCCAGGCAGTATGAAAGCCTTTTTCCTTTCTTTGCCCAGTATATCGGCCTGTCGGGTTATGACGCCGAGCAATCGACAATAGCGGCCCTCTCGTCGCTTCCCGAAAGCTGCATCGTCGCCCTTTGTTCAAAGATCAGCCAGGCTACCTGCGCCTGACCTTCGATCCAACAGCTTGACACACTTCTTTCATCTCGCTTCCCCGTCCCGCCATAGCGCGGTGCGGGGAAGTTTTTATATGCCCCTGTTTCCCCTTTCATCGCCGCAGCAGCGGT
>CAKUAK010000118.1 GCA_934636325.1 uncultured Eubacteriales bacterium | reverse complement strand
TTGAGGACCTCGGTCTCGCCCTTTTCGTTGATGATGACGACATCCTCTATCCTTATGCCGATCTCGTCTTTGATGTATATTCCCGGTTCGCAGGAGAAAGCCATGCCCGGGGCGAGATGCATGTGATAGTCGCCGTGGATATACGGAGCTTCATGGCCGGCATAGCCTATGCCGTGGCCGAGGCGGTGGTTGAAGTATTTTCCAAGGCCTTCGTCCTCGATGACCTTTCTTGCGGCGGCGTCGACATCGGGGATATATGCGCCGTTGACAGCAGCCTTTTCACCGGTAAGGTTGGCCTTTAAGACCAGCTCGTAAAGCTGACGCTGGCGGGAAGACGCATGGCCGACGAATACCGTTCTTGTGATATCGCTGTACATCCCGCCTACTGTGCAGCCGAAATCCATCACGATAGAGCAGTTGTCGGTGATGACGGCCTCTCCGCCGAGGTAATGGGGCATTGCGGCATTTGCGCCGACGGCGACGATGCCTCCGCTTGCATTCTGCCCGCCGTGGAGACGGCAGAGACGGGCGTTTTCGTCCTTGATGTCCTTTTCGGTCATTCCCGGCTTTATAAACTTCACGATGTCTTCAAATACCTTGTCGGCCACCAGAGAGGCGCGGCGGAGGTTCTCAAGCTCCTCGGGAGTTTTGATGATGCGGGTAAGCTCAAGATAGTCCTTGCCGTTTTCGGGGATAAAGTCGATATTCTTCATCAGACGGACAAGGTTGAAGGCCCTTACCGTGCCGTTGACCGCGATCCTTTTGCCGATAAGGCCGTTTTCCTCAAAGGCGCGGGCGGCGACGGCGGTGAAATCATCCGAATCGAACCATGTGTATATCGGGGCGCCCGGAAGGATCTCGGATATCTCGTCCTCGTAAAGGGCGTTGCAGATATAAAAGACGCTGCCGTCGTCCTTGACAAAGAGAGCCTGGTATCGCTCGCACATCATGGGAGCGTGACCCAGCAGGAACTTCATGTCGGCGCCCGGGGCGATCATAAGAGCGCTTACGCCATCCTTTGAAAGCAGACCGGCGGTCTTTTTTATAAGATCTGTGTTTACCATATCTGTGCACCTCCGTTTTTGATATTTAAATAATACCAGCTTTTGCCCGCCGCCGTCAATAACGGCGGGAGAGCATCGCGCAGCTTATATCGGGCGATAAAGAGCCGTGATGATGCCCCGGCCGCCGGTCTCAAGTATTTTTTTCCGGAAAAGGCGCACAATAGCAGCAAAAGCAAGAAATAAGGAGAGAAAATATATGAAAGCAACAGGCGTGGTCCGAAGGGTCGACGATCTCGGGAGGATCGTCATACCCAAAGAGATACGCAGGACTATGCGCATCCGTGAGGGCGAGCCCATGGAGATATTCATAGACAGCGGGGGCAGCGTCGTGTTCAGAAAATACTCGCCGATGGGCGGGCTGGCCGAGGTGGCGGTCCAGCTGGCCGAGGCGCTGGCGCGTGAGGCCGAACGTCCATGCGTCATCTGCGACCGCGACGGTGTCATAGCATGCAGCGGCGTCAAGGCGCAGGGCGAGCGCATCAGCCGCGAGGCCGAAAGCCTTATGGAATCGCGCAGGCCGTATAAGGGCGACCCGATGGAGATCATCGAGGGCGGGCCCATGGCCGACATAATAATACCGGTCATCGCGGGCGGCGATCTTTCGGGATGCGTTGCGCTGGTGGCGGGTCAGAACCCCGGGCGTGAGGACGACGCCAGGCTTGCGCGCATGACCGCCGGGTTTATGGCGCGGTGCATGGAGGATTAGAGATACCTGCAATAACGGCATGGCCATGGGAAAGCGGGCGTGCGGCGGCTTCGGGTTTAAGATATATTGACATAAGTTTCGGCTCTCCGCTTGGCGGAGAGTCTTTTTTGCGGGACGGAGGATCAAAACGCGGAAGGTCAAAGAAGGCAGGTTGCATTTGGTACGATATGCGATTTGATGTAACTTTGCGGTGTAACAAAATTTGCGCATTTCACGACGGAAAATCATACATTTGGGGAAGTCGGTTTATTCATAAAATAAAAAAGATGATATGCTTCTGGTATAAGGAAAAGTGCGCCGAGGGGTACTCTGCCCAAATGGCGGGGACGGCGAAGATGAGGAAAAGCCGGAGGAGACAGAGACCCCGGCTCTGTCTCCCGAAGAGGGGACGATCGAGAGCAAGCCCGAAGATGGCGATACCCCAGATACACCCTCGGGTGACGGCGATCCCGAAGAGCCGGAAGAATAGTTTTTAAGATCCAATAAAGCATCCCCCGCTGCCACGGCAGCGGGGGATGCTTCTATATGTCTTTATATATCATATATGGCCCGTTTCAGAAGGCTCACGGCGGCGGGGATGCTTTTTTCGTCCAGCGTCCCGAAGCCGAGGACGAAGCATGCCGGGTGTGGCGTGGCGGCGGGCAGAAAGCGGTAAAGGTCAAGGCCGTTTACGGCCAGCCCCAGTTCACGCGCCCGCCGGGAGACGACCTCCTCCGGCGTCATGCTGCCTGAGCGGAAAAGAAAGCTGAGCCCGGTGTGGGTGTTTTCAAGGCGGCAGTCCTGGCCGAAGGCGTCGTGCAGGGCCGCGATCAGCATGTCGCGGCGGTCACGGTATCGGTTTTTCATGCGGCTCAGACTGCGGCCGAAGTGGCCTTCGGCGATATAGCGCCTAAGGGCCTGCTGCTCGAAGCGGGAGACCGTGCTCGAGAAAAAGGTGAAGTCGCGGCGGTATTGTTCCATAAGCGCTGGCGGCAGCACCATATAGGCTATCCTTATGGCCGGGGCGATGGTGCGGGAAAATGTGCCGATATATATGACACGGATCGGGTCGAGGGTCTGCATGCAGGGCATGGGACGGCCATCGAAGCGGAACTCGGAATCGTAATCGTCCTCGATGACATACCGTCCCGGCCTGTCAGAGGCCCATTTGAGAAGCTCGGTGCGCCGTCCGGCCGGGGTGACGGCGCCGGTGGGGAACTGGTGGCTGGGGGTCAGATAGGCGATGTCGGCCCCCGAGCGGGCGAGGGCCTCCGGCTCCATGCCGTATTTGTCAAGGGGTATGAAGCTGACCTCCATGCCGAAGCTTCCGAGGATCTGGTGTATCTTTGGATATCCGGGGTCCTCGACAGCGGCACGTCGTCCCTTTAGAAGATGGCACAACAGGCCGAGAAGGTATTCCATGCCGGCGCCGACGATTATTCGGTCGGATGTGCAGGCTACCCCCCTTGAATGGTGAAGGTAGAGGCTTATGGCCTCGCGCAGGTCGGCGTCTCCGCAGGGGTCGCCGCGGTTGAGCAGGTCCGGACGGTTATAAAGGGCATCCTTGAAGAGGCGTCCCCATGTTTTGAAGGGGAAGAGAGATGTGTCCATTCCGCCGGTCTCGAAAGAGCAGAGGGGGGAGGAGGGCGTTTCGTGCGGCGGGGCCGGGATGCTTGGTTCCGATACGACCGGCGGGGAGAGCGGTTCTATCCGGCATGCCGTGAAGCCCGAGCGCGGGTGGGATATTATATATCCCTCGCTGGCCAGCAGCTGATAGGCGCTGTCGACTGTACTCAGACTGACACCCAGCAGCTTTGCCGCCTGACGCCGCCCGGGAAGGCGCTCGTGCTCGCGTATGCCGCCCGAGGATATCTCGAAGGCGAGGTGATCGTGGAGCTGTATATAAAGGGGCACCCGGCTTCCGGGGTCAAGATGGGCCGAGATAAGATTCATATCCATGCCTCCAACTGGTATGGTCAAAAATATTCAAACTGGTCATTTTAATATATCCAGTTTGGAATTATAATTAGCATACCCCAAGGGGGTGCGCCTGTCAAGGCGCAGAAGAGAAACGAGGTAACTGCAAAATGGAAAACAAGAAGTTCACGACAAGGCGGATCGCCCTCATCGGCGTTCTGTCGGCAATGGTATTCGCCGCAACATATCTTCATATAGATATCCCCACGGCTTTGGGTAAGACAATGCTCCATCTCGGCAATGTTGTCTGTATCCTCGGCGGCCTGTTGTTCGGCCCGCTGACCGGCGGTCTTTCGGCCGGCATCGGCTCGGCCCTTTATGACCTGATGGATCCCTCTTATGCTTCCGAAGCGTGGATCACCTTTATCAATAAGTTTATGATGGGACTTGTCGCCGGTCTTGTCTGCCGCATCGGCATGGGCAAAGACTCGAAAAAGGAAAGGCTCTTTACCATTATCGGCGGTATATGCGGCTCGGTAACATATGTCATCCTTTATGTTTCCAAGACCATCATCGTCCAGTATTTCATCAACAGCGGCGTATGGGAGACTGTACTTGCCGTCGCTATTCAAAAGGGCACAGTGTCCCTTGTCAACGGCCTTATCGCCGTTATCGTATCGGTGCTTCTGACCTTTGCGCTTCGTCCGGCACTCAAGAAGGCCGGGATATTCCAGAAGCTTTGATTTTTGATCTTCTTGGCGCTTCATTCTAAATAACCAGAGAAAAGACCGCCTATGGTTTCGGGCGGTCTTTTCGCATGGGCAAAAAAAGCCGCCGTACAGTGACGGCGGCGATGGTCGCGGTGAAATTAGCCGAGGATGACTTCCTTGGCGTCCTCGGGGTTGAAATAGCCCTTGAGGTCATAGATGTTGTGACGTGTCGAGTCGTTGAGAACACGGCCTTCAAGCGAATAGCAGCGGATGAAGCGCTTTGTATCGAGTGCTGTCCAGTTCTCGGCGTCCCATGTCAGGTATCCGTCGGCGTCGGTGATCTTATGATCGAAGATAAGATCGACCTGGCGGTTATGATGGACGATGAGGTCGATGAGCTGCTCTGTTGTCAGATCGACGTCCTCTTTTTTTATTCTGTCGTAGACTTTCATGTTTTTTCCTCCAATCATGATGCCGCGGCGTATCGCCGCGAACTCCCTGAAAAATATAATATCACATGTTTTTTGCCATTGCAACCGCAGATGACCATGATGCCGTGGGCAAAAATCCGCCTTTCGGCATGTAAGCCGGTATATCAAAAAAGGTGTTGACAAAACATATCGGATAGGTATAGTATGTAGATACACCCCAGGGGGGTGTAGTGTCAAGGAGGCGAAAACAATGAAACAGCATTTTAATGTGACGGGTATGACATGCTCGGCCTGCTCTGCCCATGTCGAAAAGGCGGTAAGCAAGACCGAGGGCGTGACAAAGGCCGAGGTCAGTCTTATGACCAACAGCATGACCGTCGAATATGATGAAAACATTACCGACGACCGAAAGATAATCGCCGCCGTCGAAAAGGCCGGATACGGCGCGTCGGTCAAGGGCGCCGATAAAAAGGCCGGAAGCGCGGCCGTGGAGGCCGACGGAAGCATGGATGAAAAGCGGCTCCACGCTTCGAAGGTCAGGCTGCTCTGGTCGATCGGACTTCTGATCCCCCTCATGTATGTTTCCATGGGGCATATGATATCGCTGCCGCTGCCCTCGTTCCTGAGCGGCATGCCCAACGCGGTGTCCTTTGCCTTTACACAGTTCCTTATAACATTGCCGATACTGATACTCAACGGCCATTATTACACCAACGGCTTCAGGCGTCTGTTCTCCGGCTCACCCAATATGGACAGCCTTATCGCCGTCGGCTCTTCGGCCGCTCTGCTTTACGGCATATTCGCTATTTACCGCATGAGCTACGGCCTCGGCGCAGGCGATATGGCCCTCGTCCATAAATACCACATGGATCTTTACTTTGAAAGTTCGGCTATGATAGTCACTCTGGTCGGCATCGGCAAATACATGGAGGAAAAGAGCAAGGGCAAGGCAAAGAACGCCATATCAAAGCTGCTCGACCTCGCGCCCAAGACGGCCTCGGTCGAGCGCGACGGCGTCGAGATGACCATCCCGGTGTCCGAGGTCATGCAGGGCGATATCGTTGTCGTCAGGCCGGGGCAGAGCATCCCGGTCGACGGTGTCGTGACCGAGGGCTATTCCCAGGTCGATGAATCTGCCATCACCGGCGAGAGCATGCCGGTCGAAAAGAAGCCGGGCAGCACGGCGGTGGCCGCGACGATAAATAAGAACGGTTTCTTCAAGTTCCGCGCAACCCGCGTCGGCGAGGATACCACACTTGCACAGATAGTCGCCCTTGTCGAAGAGGCCAGCGCCTCCAAGGCCCCGATAGCCAAGCTGGCCGATAAGGTGGCCGGCGTATTCGTTCCGGTCGTCATGACCATCTCGCTCATAACAGGCATAGGCTGGCTCATAGCCGGGCAGACGGCCGAGTTCGCCCTTTCCTGCGCCATATCGGTGCTGGTCATATCCTGCCCCTGCGCGCTGGGTCTGGCAACGCCGGTCGCCATCATGGTCGGCACAGGTGTCGGCGCGAAGAGCGGCGTCCTCTTTAAAAACGCCGCCGCGCTGGAGACCCTTCACGGTATAGACACCGTCGTGCTCGACAAGACCGGCACAGTCACCGAGGGCGCGCCCAGGGTAACCGATATCGTGACGGCCGGCGTATCGGAGGTCGAGCTCATGAAGGCCGCCGTCTCGCTGGAAAAGGCCAGCCAGCATCCCCTGGCCGATGCCGTTATCAAAAAGGCCGAAGAGATGGGCATAGAGCCCGAGACCTGCGGCGACTTTGAAAATATAGAGGGCATGGGCATTGCCGGTACGGTCGGCGGAGTGAGGTATTACGGCGGCAACCGCAGGCTTATGGAAAAGGTCGGCGCCGATATATCGGCCCTTGAGGCCGATGCCGATGCAATGGCCTCGGAGGGCCGCACACCCCTCTTCTTTGCCCGCGAGGGACAGGCTATCGGACTTATAGGCGCGGCCGACGTCGTAAAGCCGACGTCCCGTCTTGCCATCGACCGCATGCGTCAGCTTGGGCTCGATGTCATCATGCTGACCGGTGATAACCGCACGACAGCCGAGGCCATCGGGCGTCAGCTGGGCATAACGAGGACGATAGCCGAGGTCCTGCCCGGCGATAAGGAAAGCCATGTCCGCGCTCTGCGCGAGGAGGGCAAGAAGGTCGCCATGATAGGCGACGGCATCAACGACGCACCTGCCCTTGTCCGCGCCGATGTCGGCGTCGCCATCGGCGCAGGCACCGATATCGCCATCGAAAGCGCCGACGTCGTCCTGATGAAGAGCGATCTTCTTGACGCCGTCACGGCATACCGCCTCAGCCGGTCGGTCATAAAGAATATAAAAGAGAACCTCTTCTGGGCATTCTTCTATAACTCGGTCGGCATACCGCTGGCCGCCGGACTTCTTTACAATGCCTTCGGCATAAGGCTGACGCCGATGTTCGGTGCCGCAGCCATGAGCCTTTCGTCGGTATGCGTGGTTTCCAACGCGCTGCGCCTCAATTTCTTCAAGGCCGAGCATAAGCCCGATACCGTCAGGGAGGCCGAGACCGCCGTAAGGCACGAGCAGAATACAGTTATCGAAAACAAGAAAAATAAAGGAGAAGCGAAAATGACAAAGACAATGAAGATCGAGGGCATGATGTGCACACATTGCAGCGGTAGGGTAGAAAAGGCCCTCAACGCCATCGACGGCGTCGAAGCAAAGGTCGACCTCGACGCGGGAACGGCGGCTGTCACGCTGAGTCATGATGTATCCGACGATGTGCTCAAGAAGGCCGTCGAGGACGCCGGCTATGAGGTGGTGTCGGTACAGTGAGAGCCGATAAAGCCAAGGTGCTGCGCCTTCTCAAAACGGCTTCGGGTCAGATAGACGGCGTTATAAGGATGGTCGAGGAGGACCGCTATTGCCTTGATATATCCAATCAGGTCATGGCGGCCGAGAGCGTCCTCAAGCGGGCCAACCGCGAGATAATCCAGGCCCACATGTGCGGCTGTGTCAAGGACGCCAAGACCGACGCCGAGCGTGAAGAGAAGATCGCGGAAATACTCAAATTGCTTGAAAAGCTCATGTAGCATAAGAGGGCGGCGGTATGCCGCCCTCTGTTTAATTCATAACTGTTATAGATGACGCTTGATTTATAGAAAAAGCCTATTTGAATTATTTGACGGTATGGCATAAAATACTATATGTGTGCGTGCATGCACGCGAAAGAGCAATATTATAAATATTTAAGGAGATAGATATGGAACTGGTCAAAGAGCTTCCCGAAATATTCGAAGAGTTTTCCGAACAGCGCAAGAAGTCCTTTATCGACGCCTATGAATATAAGCAGAAGGGCATCCCCTTTGTCGGCGGCTTCTGCACATACCTGCCGAAGGAACTGCCAATGGCCATGGGGGCATGCATGGTCGGCCTGTGCTCCAAGACGGGCGAGACGATACCCGAGGCCGAAAAGGATCTGCCCCGCAACCTCTGCCCGATGGTAAAGGCCAGCTATGGTTTCGCCAAGACCGATAAGTGTCCCTTCTTCTATTTCTCCGATCTCATCATCGGCGAAACGACCTGCGACGGCAAGAAGAAGATGTACGAGATGCTGGGCGAGTTCAAGAATGTCCACGTCATGGAGCTTCCCAACCGCCAGAGCGAAGAGGGCATAAAGCTCTTCAGAAGCGAAATCATAAAGCTCAAAAAGGTGCTTGAAGAGCAGTTCGGGACCGAGATAACAGAGGATAAGATCCGCGAGGCCATCAAAACCAGCAACGAACAGCGCGAAGCCCTTAAAGAGTTCTATGGGCTTCAGAAGATGGATCCTCCTCCTATGGGCGGCCTCGAGATGCACAAGGTGCTCGACGGCGTCCAGTTCCGCTTCAATATACCCAAGGCTACCGAGGATATCAAAACCCTTACCCAGAAGGTCAAGGACGAGTATGATCCCAACAAGTATGCCGGGCGCAAGAGGATACTTGTCACCGGCAGCCCCATCGGCTGCTCGACCGAGAAGATCGTCAAGGCCATCGAGGATAACGGCGGCGTTGTAGTCTCATATGAGAACTGCGGCGGCGCAAGGTCGGTCGATGAGCTGATCGACGAGACCAACCCCGATGTATATGACGCTCTGGCGCGCAGATACATCAACATACCCTGCTCCTGCATGTCGCCTAATCCCGGCAGGCTCAAGCTTATGGGCAGGCTGATCGACGAGTATAAGATCGACGGCGTCGTCGAGGTCGTTCTTCAGGCATGCCATACCTTCAATGTCGAAGCCTACAAGATCAAAAAGTACGTTACGGAAGAGAAGAACATACCCTATATCTTCCTTGAAACAGATTATTCGTCAACCGATGCCGGTCAGGTCAACACAAGGATCGGCGCGTTCATAGAGATGCTTTAATATATCATGGGAATACTTACAATGGGACTTGACTGCGGCTCGACCACGGTCAAAGGAGTTTTATATGACGGCCAACAGGTCGTAAAGTCGACCCTCGTGCCGACCAGCGCCCGCCCGGCCCTTCGCATGCACGAGGTATACGACGCCCTGATCTGCCCCGAGGTGGCCAAGGTCGTCACCACCGGCTATGGCCGTGATCTTCTTGAAAACGCCGACCGGCGCGTCACAGAGATCACCTGCCACGCCCGCGGCGCGGCCTATCTCTGTGGCCCTGCCGGGGGACTTATCGACATCGGCGGTCAGGACAGCAAGGTCGTTCAGCTCGACGGAAACGGCGGGGTCAAGGACTTTCTGATGAACGACAAATGCGCCGCCGGAACGGGACGCTTTATAGAGATGATGTGCCGCATACTCGACTGCTCGGTCGACGAGCTCGACAGCTTCACGCAGCACGGCAATCCCGTCGAGATAACAAGCATGTGCACCGTCTTTGCCGAAAGCGAGATCATAAGCCTGTTGGCCCAGGGTGCCGACCGCGAGGCGATAGCCCTCGGCGTCGTGCGGTCCATATGCCGCAGGACGGCTTCGACGGCGTCGCGCCTGCCGCTTACCGGCAGCATATTCTTCAGCGGCGGTCTTGCGCGCTTCGAGGTGTTCAGGAGCAATCTTGAATCGGCCCTCGGCATGAAGGTCGTCACGCACGAGCAGAGCCAGCTCTGCGGTGCCATCGGCGCGGCTGTCATCGGCTATGAAAAGTTGAAAAAATAGAATATTAGATCGACAGCAAGGCGGCCCTCGTGGGCCGCCTTTTGATCTGCGTGAATCCTGAAAATACCCGGATATGATATCTTTTTGCTGACAAAGACGCCATGATATAAGCAAATATAAACATTCGTTGAACATTCGGCACTCTTTCTTGACATGGGTGGGCGGAAGAGTAAAATTAATGTACTAAAGTAGAATGGAAGGATCATGACAGATGGCAGAATTAAAGGAAAATGCCGAAAAGGACGCCGCCGCCCAGCAGCTGGAGCAGATGATGTCCTCGGGCAAAAAGAAGAAAAGACGTCGCCGGGCGGTCATCGCGCTGGTGCTGGTCGCTGCGCTGGGCTGGTTCGTCGTCAGGCCCATATTTTTCGGCGGAAAACAGCAGGCCAGCGCCGGATATGTCAACTTCGCCGCCGAAAAGCGTGATATGACGGTGTCGATAAGCGACAGCGGCGCGCTTCAGCCCGCCGATTCCTATAACATACTCGGGCTGGTAAGCGGAGATATCCTGTCGGCCGATTTTGAAGAGGGCGACCATGTCGATAAAGATGATCTGCTCTACCGCATCGACAGCTCGGATGCCGAAAAGAGCATCCAGCAGGCCGAGATCGCCCTTGAAAACGCGGGGATAAGCTATCAGTCGGTCGTCGACGGGGTCGACGGTCTTGAACCCAAATCCAAGATAGCCGGGCGCGTGACAAAGCTGTATGTCAGGAGCGGGGACGAGGTCCAGGCCGGGTCGCCGCTGGCCGATATAAGCGATAACGACACGATGGTGCTCAAGGTCAATTTCCACCAGGCTAATGCCGCGGCCATAGCCGTCGGGTCGCAGGCCGTTGTCACAATGAACTCCAACGGCGAAAAGCTCTATGGCACGGTCAGTACGGTCTCCGGCGCGACAACGGTCGGCACCGGCGGCGCGCTTCTACGCCAGGTCGAGATAGAGGTCTCCAATCCCGGGGGCATAGCCTCGGGCGCGATGGCCACGGCCGTCGTCGGCAGCTATAGCTGCGCCGAGAGCGGCAGCTTTTCGCCCCGTTCCTCCTCGACGGTATATGCATCAGTCGGCGGCACCATAGCCTCTGTTTATCTGTCGGAGGGCGATAAGGTCAGCCGCGATCAGGCAATAATGGGTATTTCCAGCGATTCGGCCCGCCGTCAGATCCAGAGTGCCGAACTCAATGTCCGTTCGGCCCAGCTGGCCCTTGAAAACTCGAAGGATGTGCTCGATAATTATTCGATAAAAGCCCCTATCTCCGGCACGATAGTCGAGAAGAATCTCAAGGCCGGGGACAAGATGGATACGGTTTCTGGTGCAAAGGTCATGGCCGTCATATATGATATGTCATATCTTACGCTGACCCTCGACATAGACGAGCTGGATGTCGGCAGCATCAAGGTCGGCCAGAAGGTCTCGATAGAGGCCGAGGCGCTGCCCGGAAGGACATTTACCGGATATGTCGACCGCGTCGGCGTCAACGGTACTGTCGCGGCCGGCGTCACCACATACCCCGTCAAGGTCATCGTCGAGGATTATCAGGATCTTCTGCCCGGCATGAATGTCACGGCCGAGGTCATAATCGAGGAGGCAAGCGGTGTTCTCTGCGTGCCGATAAGCGCCGTCAGCCGCGGCAATACGGTCCTTGTCGTCGATCCCGAAAGCAAGGGCGACGCGGCCAACGGAGTTCCCGCGGGCTATCGTCAGGTCGAGGTCACGACCGGACGCAGCACCGATGAATACATAGAGATACTCAGCGGCGTTTCCGAGGGTGAAGAGATCGGGGTAAGCACGGCCACAACATCCCTTATGGAGCAGATGATGATGGGCGGCGGAGGAGGAATGGCCGCCGCGCCGATGGATTAACGCCATGAGCCACATGATAGAACTGAAGGACATATATAAGCTGTATCACATGGGCGATACCGTTGTCCGCGCCCTTGACGGCATCGACCTCAATGTCGACGAGGGCGAGTTTGTCGCCATCGTCGGCCAGTCGGGATCGGGCAAATCGACATGCATGAACATAATCGGCTGTCTCGACGTTCCGACGTCGGGAACATATAAGCTCAACGGTATCGACGTTTCGACGATGGATGACGACATGCAGGCCGTCATACGGAATAAGTTCCTTGGGTTTATCTTTCAGCAGTATAACCTTATACCAAAGCTGAACGTCATCGAAAATGTCGAGCTGCCCCTGCTTTATGGCGGTGTCGACGCCGACGCCAGGCATGCCGCGGCCATGAAGGCCCTCGAAAGGGTAGGACTGTCGGATAAAGCCAAAAACCGTCCCAACCAGCTTTCGGGCGGCCAGCAGCAGCGCGTATCCATAGCAAGGGCGCTGGCCGGGGATCCGGCTGTTATACTGGCCGACGAGCCTACCGGCGCCCTCGACTCGCGCACGGGGCGCGAGGTACTGGCCCTGCTTCAGGAGCTCAACCGCGACGGCAGGACGATCGTCCTTATCACTCACGACAATTCGATAGCCGTAAAGGCAAAGCGCATCGTCCGCCTTGCCGACGGCAAGATAGTATTTGACGGCGACGCCTCCGACCCGCAGGCCGTCGTCACGCCGAAGGAGGATGAATAGGCCATGAACTTCGGACAATCATTCCGCCTTGCGATAAAATCGCTGTCGACCAGCAAGGCCAGGGCGATACTCACCATGCTGGGCATCATCATCGGCGTTGCCGCCGTTATAATCATAATAAGCCTCGGCGACGGCATGCAGAATATGGTCAACGAGCAGTTTGAGAGCGTCGGCACGAATCTTCTGATGGTCAGCGTATTCGGGCGCGGTTCATCCCGCGCGGTCACAGATGACGACATGTTCGCCCTTGCCGAAAAGTATCCCGAATATATTGCCGGCGTCAGCCCGCAGGTCTCCTGCACCTCACGCAATAAGATCGGCACAGAGGTGCTCAAGTATACGACGGTCTGCGGCGTATCGGAGCAGTACGGCGATATAAGGAGCCTCAAGGTGGCCGACGGGCGGTTCCTGCAGTATGCCGACGTCATGCGGATGGGCAAGGTCTGCGTCATCGGCTCTTATGTCAACCAAGAGTTTTTCGGCTCTGCGGGGCTGGGGCAGACGGTGCGCATCGCGGGCAGCAACTATACCGTCGTCGGCATCCTTGAAGAGAAGGCCGGATACGGCCGCGGCTCTGACGACGACTATATCTATATCCCGTATACTAACGCACAGCGTATAAACAAAAATGCCAGCACCTCGATGTATTACATAAGCGCGGCCGATTCCGATTCCACCCCGACGGCAAAGTGGCTGATCGAGACCAAGCTGCAGTCGATATACGGCGACAGCGACGCCTATATGGTAGTCAGCATGTCCGAGATGATGGACATGATGTCGACCATACAGGATACCCTTTTAAGCGTTCTGGTCGCTATAGCCGGGATCTCGCTTCTGGTCGGCGGCATCGGCATCATGAACATCATGCTTGTTTCGGTCACAGAAAGGACAAAGGAGATCGGCATGCGAAAGTCGCTTGGCGCGAAGCGCCGCGATATAAGAAGCCAGTTTATCATAGAGGCCGGAACGACCAGCGCCGTCGGCGGCATCATCGGCATCGTGCTGGGTGTTCTGCTGGCCAATGTGGCGGGAAATATCGTCGGTATAACGGCGATACCTTCGGTGACGGCGATATCGGTGTCCTTCGGCGTGTCGGTGGCCGTCGGTGTCATCTTCGGATATCTGCCGGCCAATAAGGCGGCAAAGCTCAACCCCATCGACGCTTTAAGATATGATTAAAGGGAGGAAAACGAATATGAAAAGAAGGGCTGCAGTTGCCTTGTGCCTCTGCCTTATAATGACCCTGCTGCCCGTGTCGGCACAGGCGGCCACTTCAATGGAGGACGAGATCCTGCCCGTACTGGCCGTCATGGGGGTCATGAACGGCGATCAGAACGGCAGGCTCGACCTTTCGTCCAATGTGACAAGGGCACAGTTTGTCAAAATGGCCGTATCGGCATCTGCCCTTAAATCACAGGGCAAGGCTGTTTCAAGTGTCTCGCCATATCCCGATGTTCCGGCGGGCGCGTGGTATTCGGGCTATATAACGGCGGCCCGCGACAGCGGCCTTGTTTCGGGCTATCTTGACGGTACATTCCGTCCCGACAGCTATGTCACCCTTGAAGAGGGCATATCGGTCATGCTCAAGGCGATGGGCTATGGCGATGCCGATTTTGCCGCGGGATATCCGGCGGCACATCTGGCCCTTTATCACTCGCTCAAAATGGATGACGGCATGACGGTCTCTCGCGGTCAGGCCATGACACGCGGCGACTGCGCAAGGCTTATATACAACTGCTTGAATGCGAAGGCCAAGTCGGGCACGACATATGCCCTTCAGCTGGGCTATGCCGTCGATAATCAGGGCAAGATCAATTATGCCGCCCTCGCCGTGTCAGAGACCCAGGGCCCTGTGCTCATGACCTCTTTGGTCAGCGCGGCCGTCGGCTTTACACCGGTCACCGTTTATCGCGACCGCAGGACATCGACGCTTGCCGATGTCAAATACGGCGATGTTCTCTATTATATAGAGGATGTCAGGACGGTCTGGGCCTATTCGGACAAGATAAGCGGAAAGGTGCAGGCCATAAGCCCCTCGACGGCGTCGCCCTCGGCGGTCACAGTCTCGGGCATAACATGCCAGCTGGGAAGTGCGTCGGCCGTGTATGCATTCTCCGATCTTGGCACTGTAAAGGTGGGGGATAACGTCACACTGCTTCTCGGCGCGGGCGGTCAGTGCGTATTTGTCGAGACGGGCAGCAGCCTCAGCCAGACGGTATACGGCGTCGTTTCATCGGTTGGCACACAGGCCGTAGCCGACAGCTACGGCTCGGCCGTGCAGGGAAAATATATGACCGTCATGTCGACCGACGGCGGGACATATTCCTATCCCTATAACGGCAGCATCAAGGCGGGCGAGGTGGTAAAGGCCGAGACGACCGCAGGCGGCATAAGCATATCCCGCGCCAAGGGTCAGACCGCCCCCTCGGGCACGGTCAAAGGCGGCATCATCGGAAGCTATACGATAGACGACAGCACAGAGATACTCGATTTTTTCTCGACCCGGGCCGTTACGGTCAATGCATCGAGGCTTGAGGGCGTGGATATACGCCAGAGCGACGTCGCCCTCTGCCTTTCTGAGGACGGAAAGCATATCGACAAGCTGGTGCTCAAAAATGTCACCGGTGATATGCTCGATTACGGCGTCGTAACGACGGCCGAAGAGAGCGGAAGCCTTATGTATGCCCCCAGCACCTATGTTTACCTTGTAAACGGCGTGCCCAATGCTCTTTCGGTACAGGCCAATTACAACATCAAAAAAGGCCCCTGCGCGGTCAAATACCGCGACGGAGCTGTAAGCTCGCTGGACAGCCTGACCGGAAAGAAGCTGAACTCTATCGGCACCTTTACCTGCGAGGTGCAGGGCGAGGGAAGCATGAAGCTGAGCGACGATCTTCAGGTCTATGTCAAGCAGGGTGATAATTACTATTACTCGAATCGGATGGATGTCAGCCTTGAAAAGTATGACATCCGCGGATATTATGACGCCTCAACATCTCAGGGCGGCTGTGTCCGCGTGCTGATCGCCGAGGCAAAATAATATGAAAG
>CAKUAK010000117.1 GCA_934636325.1 uncultured Eubacteriales bacterium | reverse complement strand
GTCCATGCCGACATTGGCGACACGGCTGAGGTTGTCGATCAGGACCGAGACCTCGTCGCTGTTGACTATGCCGCCGTCGATTATGCCAAAGCCCTCCATGGCCATCATTGCCGATGTGATGGCGTTGGCACAGGCCATACCGACCTTATTGGCGCAGCCCTCCTTGGCACCGTCGCAGAGCATGCCTGTGGCCGATCCGAGGACCGTCTTGATGCATGCCGAGACTTGATCCATCGTGCCATCAAGCATATAGATGACGCCGACAGCGCCCGCCAGTCCGGCGGCGACGCTGCACGAGCACAGGCAGGACAGCGTGCCGAGGCTATGCTTTATGTAGATATTGACGGCCTGTGCAAAGGCAATGCCGCGGAGGATCTTTTCCTCGTCGATGCCGAGAATCTCTCCGGCTACGCCTGCCGTCAGGAAGAGGCCGATGCCCTGGTTGCCGCTGCCGGTGACCGTCATAACGGGCAGCTGCACACCGCTCATCCTGGCGTAAGAGGCGCAGGAGGTCGCCTTCTGTACGGCCGATATAAGGGAATTGTCAAAGAAAGATTTCTGTTCCAGCTTGTCATAGCACTGGCCGATGGCCATTTTATGGCCGGCCTCGCTGATGGCTTTGTTCATCTCCAGACCCTCTTTAAAGAAGGCCAGGGACTTGTCGTCGACCGTATCGGCAAACTCCTTAAAGTCGTTTAGGGTGTACTTCTCGACGCCATCGATAGAGCTGCCGTCCTTGGTCTCGTAATGCTCAAAGACCGGGCCGTGCTCGACAAGGGTGATGTTGGCGTGGCCGCCGTCGGTCACGACACGAACCGAATCACAGTCGCTTTCAAGTATCGTCTCTATAAAAAGTCCGGTCCTTGTTCCGTCAAGCTGAACGTCGATAAGGGGCATGAGCTTCTTTGCCCTCTCGGCTCCCTCGGGCGTGATATTTCCAAGCACGTTCATACCAGCCTTGGGGTCGCCAGCCGCGATGCCGATCGCCACGCATGCAACAACGCCTCTCTCCGCAAAGCCGGGGATGCCGACGCCGAGAGCATTCTTGAGCAGGCATATATCCATCTTGACCTTGGCGCTCTTGAGCTCGCCTTTAAGCTCGGCAATGGCTGTTGAAGCGTTGAGTGCTATTGCGACCGGCTCTGTACATCCGGTGGCGGGGGTGACCACGCTGCGGATCATGGTCATGAGTTCAGTGTTCCTGTCCATCCATCATCTTCCTTTGCAATTTAATGATATCATTATGTGTACATCAGTATATCACTTTTCCTGATAGATTGCACTATTTTTCCCCTTGATTCGCATTAAATAATATTTACAGATGACCTGCACTTGTCGGATATACACGGCTGCCGGCATTATTTTGGCATAAAAAAAGACCGCCCAAAGGCGGTCTTTTAAGAATAAGATAATTGGTTATCTGTACATCTTCTTCTTGGCTCTTGCGGCTTCGCTCTTCTTGCGACGTTTAACGCTGGGGCTTTCATAGTGTTCACGCTTACGGAGCTCGGAGAGCACACCCGACTTTGCGCAAGAACGCTTAAAACGCCTCAGCGCGCTGTCCAGTGATTCATCAGCCTTAACACGAATCTCTGACATCAATATTTCCCTCCCTCCGTGAATAAAACCTAAAAAGATACTTTATCAACACATACATTATATTACCTGTTAATGCACATGTCAAGCGGCTTTTAACCTTTTACAACTATATTGATGATTTTATTTTTGACGACGATGACCTTGGCGATGTTTTTGCCCTCGACGGCGGCCTTTACCTTTTCTTCAGCCAGCGCGGCGGCTTTGGCTGTCTCTTCATCACAGTCGACAGGCAGCGAAACAACGCCCTTCAGCTTGCCGTTTACCTGAACACCGATATTGATGCTCTCTTCCACCGTCTTGGCCTCGTCATACTGTGGCCAGGGGTGATGCACAAGAGTATCGGTGACCCCCATCGACTCGGCCAGCTCCTCGGTGATATGGGGTGCGAAGGGATTGAGCAGCTGGAGGAAGGTCATGAACTCGGCCTCGTTGACACCGTTCTGCGCAAATGTATTGAGCAGGCTCATCATTGCGGCAATAGCCGTGTTGAACTTGAGGTTCTCGATATCCTGAGAGACCTTCTTTATCGTGCGGTGTATCTCACCCTCGTTGGCCTCGGAATAGCTGCCGCCCGGCTTGACCTGATCGCGCATCGAGCAGACCCTTTCGATAAAGCGGCGGCAGCCCTTGATCGAATCGGTCTTCCAGGGGGCCGACTTTTCGAAGTCACCGATGAACATCTCATAAAGACGCATGGTGTCGGCGCCGTAGGTCTCGACGATCTCGTCGGGGTTGACGACATTTCCGCGGCTCTTGCTCATCTTCTCGCCGTTGTCACCGAGGATCATGCCGTGGCTCGTGCGCTTGGCATAGGGCTCGGGATTGGGAACGACGCCGATGTCATAGAGGAACTTATGCCAGAAACGGCTGTAAAGCAGATGCAGGGTCGTGTGCTCCATGCCGCCGTTATACCAGTCGACCATTCCCCAGTATTTGAGTGCCTCGGGCGATGCCAGGGCCTTATCGTTGTGGGGATCCATATAACGCAGGAAGTACCAGCTGGAGCCGGCCCACTGGGGCATCGTATCGGTCTCGCGGCGTGCTGGGCCTCCGCAGTGAGGGCAGGTGGTGTTGATCCAGTCCTCACACTTGGCAAGGGGCGATTCGCCGTTGTCGGTAGGCTCATAGCTCTCGACGTCGGGCAGTTTGAGGGGCAGCTCTTCCTCAGGAATGGCGACCCAGCCGCACTTATCGCAGTGAACAAGAGGTATCGGATCCCCCCAATATCTCTGACGTGAGAATACCCAGTCTCTCAGCTTATAGTTGACCTTGGGATGGCCCTTGCCGTTGGCCTCGAGCCACTCGGTGATGGCCTTTTTGGCCTCTTCGACACTCTTGCCATCAAGGAAGCCGGAGTTGACCATAACGCCGGTCTCGCAGTCGGTAAAGGCCTCTTTTTCGACGTCGCCGCCCTTGACGACCTCGATTATCGGGCAGTCAAACTTCTTTGCGAACTCCCAGTCCCTTGTATCGTGGGCGGGAACGGCCATGATGGCACCTGTGCCGTAGCCCATAAGTACATAGTCGGAAACGAATATCGGGATCCGGCGGCCGTTTACGGGATTAATGGCCATTACGCCTTCGAGCTTTACGCCGGTCTTTTCCTTCTGCATCTCGGTGCGCTCGAAGTCGGACTTTCTTGCCGAAACGGCCTTATATTCCTCGATGGCATCATAGTTGGCCAGCTTGTCGTGCCACTTTTCGATATAGGGATGCTCGGGCGACATGACCATATATGTTGCGCCGAACAGCGTATCGGGGCGGGTCGTATAAATGAGCAGCTTATCGCCCTCTGTCGTCTCGAACTCGACCTCCGCGCCGGTAGAACGGCCGATCCAGTTCTTCTGCTGGGTCTTGACCCTGTCGATATAATCGACCTTATCAAGATCGTCGATAAGACGCTGGGCGTACTTTGTGATGGCCAGCATCCACTGGCTCTTCTCGCGCCGGACGACCTCGCTTCCGCAGCGCTCACAGACGCCGTTGACGACCTCTTCGTTGGCCAGGACGCACTTACAGGAGGTACACCAGTTGACAGGCATTGTCGTCTTATATGCAAGGCCGTGCTCGAACATCTTGAGGAATATCCACTGTGTCCACTTGAAATATCCGGGATCGGTGGTATTTATCTCCCTGTCCCAGTCGAAGGAAAGGCCGAGCATCCTGAGCTGGCTCTTGAATCTTGCGACATTTTTGGCCGTTACAACGGCGGGATGGATGTGGTTCTTTATGGCGAAGTTTTCTGTCGGCAGACCGAAGGCGTCCCAGCCCATGGGATAAAGAACATTATAGCCCTGCATGCGGCGCTTTCTTGCGACGATATCAAGGGCCGTATAAGAGCGGGGGTGTCCGACATGGATGCCCGCGCCGGAGGGATAGGGGAACTCGACCAGCGCATAGTATTTCGGCATCGTATAATCATCGAGCGCGCGGAAGGACTTTTCGTCGTCCCAACGCTTCTGCCATTTGGCTTCTATGCCTTTATAATCATATTTCACGGCAAGCACTTCCTTTTATATATTGAAAATCTTATTCTTTCGTGATAAGTCCGCTGAGATCTACCGGATGGGAATCGCCCCACATGCGTTCGAGAGCATACATCTCTCTGGAATCGCTCATGAAGATATTGACGACGACGGTGGTATAGTCCATCAGTATCCAGTTGGAGGTTATGCCCTCGGTATGGTGAGGATATATGCCGAAGCTCTCTTTGAGCTTATATTCTATCTCATCGCACAGGGCCCTTATATGTGTCGTCGACGTACCTGTCATAATGACAAAATAATCGGCCAGCGTCGTCTGATCGGCGACCTCCATGGCGACAAGATCACGGGCCTTGCGGCTGTCGGCTATCCTGACGATCTCGTCAAGCAGCTCTCTGGGTTCAAGGTTTTTAGGCTCCATTGTTTTCTCCCTTTCTTCTATCGCGGCCCTTATGGCGTCGGCCGCCTGACGGCTTTGGTCGTTGGGAACGCCGCCCCTGTCGCGCACGTTCCGTATCGTGCTTTCGAGGCTCATGAGCATGGCCCTGTCGATATCCTCGAAGGCCATCCGTCGTATGTCCTCTACTCCGGGATAATCGCGGCCCTCTTCACAGGTGTCGGCAAGATAGATGATCTTGTCGAGCAGCGTCATATCCGTGCCGCCCAGCGTGTGAAGCGCGATGGCGCGGCAGATATGCCCCGGCATGCCGAAGACATCGCCCGCCAGCGCGGCCGCTGTATCGGCGTGTATAAGGGTCCCGAACTCCTGCTCCGAGTATTTATTTATTATGCCATACTTATCGCACAATTTCAATTGCTCTTGGTCAGATAGTTTTTTTGTTATATCGTGGAGCAGCGCGGCCCTCGCCGCGTCGTCGCGGCTGCATCCCCATCTGTCGGCCAGCCGCAGCGCCATATCGCAGCACCGCAGCGTATGCTGATACCGCTTTTCGGTCAGATAGGGCCTGATCTCTTCCCGAAGATCATCGTATTTATCCATTATTTTCTCCATAAAGACCGTTCTTTTTGATAAACCGCCTTATCTCCGACGGAACGAGCCGCTCTGCCCTGCCCTCGCGGAAATCGGTCGAGCTGCCCTCGATGACACGGTTATAGATGATGTCTACCCTCGCGCCTATGCTTTTTCTGAGCCTTTCCGCCTGCTCGGCGATAAGCCGCCCATCCTGTTCGCCCCTGGCAACGGCGGCAAGGCGGCAGATAGAGGCTATCTTATCCGGCTCGCGCCAGCGCTCGAAGCTCTCGAGCATATCGGTGCCGATGACCAGCCAAAGGCAGCTTTCGGGATAGAGTGCCTTTATCTCTGCCGCCGTATCGGCGGTATAGCTCGGGCCGCTTCGCTCTATCTCGATGGCGCAGGCCTCGGCCATGGGAATCATGGATGCGGCTATGGCCGTCATTTCAAGGCGCTGCACAGGCGACGGAGATCCCTCTGGCAGCTTTTTGTGGGGCGGGATGTTTGTCGGTATCATGAGCAGCTTATTGAGCCTGAGGCTCTCTACACACGCCCTGGCCGCCGATATATGCCCCATATGCGGCGGGTTGAAGGTCCCGCCGAAGATAGCTATACGCTGCATATCCCTATGCCTTCGGAAGCATGATGACCGGCTTTTCGGGGGCGGGCCTGTATATGACCAGCTTTGTTCCGATGCACTGCACCGGGTCGGCGCCCGTGGCCTCGCAGATGGCTTCGGAGGCCTCGCGCGAGGTCAGCATCGAGCTTTCGAGCACCTTTATCTTGACGAGCTCGCGGGCGTCGAGAGCGTCGCTCAGCTGGGACAGGAAGTTATCGTTTATGCCGCCCTTGCCGATCTGGAATATGGCGTCTATCGTGTTGGCCTTTCCTCTTAAAAAGGCCCTCTGCTTGCTTGTCAGCATTATATTTCCTCGCTTTGCATCTTTTTGAGTTTTTCACAGAACTCCCGCATGGCAGCCGCCCTGTGGGATATAAGATTCTTCTTTTCGGCCGGCATCTGGGCAAAGGTCATGCCCTCCTGCGGAAGATAAAACACCGGATCATAGCCGAAGCCGCCTTCGCCCTCAAGGGTGGTCAATATCTCTCCCGGGCACTCGCCCCGGGCGCATATCGTCCGGCCGTCGGGGAAAACACAGGCTATGGCCGAAACGAACCTGGCCCTGCGGTCGCTTTTTCCCTCCATGTTTTTGAGAAGGAACATGACCCGGTCGAGGTCGCTGCCCTCGCAGTATCTTGCCGAATATACCCCCGGGTCGCCGCCCAGCGCGTCGACCATGAGACCCGAATCGTCGGCTATGCAGGGCAGGCCGCAGCACCGCATTGCGGCTTCCGCCTTTATCATGGCGTTTTCTTCAAAGGTCTCTCCGGTTTCCTCCGGCTGGCTGTCTATCCCGGCTTCGGCCATCGAAACGACGCTGTGCCCCATGCCGGACAGTATGTCCGACATCTCACCCAGCTTCTTTTTATTATTGCTCGCCAGCACCAGCTTCATATCCTGACTCCCTCTTCTTCAAGCAGCTTTTTCTGCATGTCGGTCAGTTGGGCTATGGCCTGTCCGGCCATGTCGTACATGGCGTCGAGCTCTTTTTTGGTAAAAGGCCGCTCTTCGCCCGTGCCCTGAAGCTCTATTATATCTCCGCTTCCGGTCATGATGAAGTTGAAATCGACCTCTCCGCCGCTGTCCTCTTCATAGCAAAGATCGCAGAGAGGCTGACCGTCGACTATTCCGACGCTGACCGCTGCGGCATAATCCCGCAGCGGTATACGGTCGATAAGGCCCTGCTCTTTAAGACCGTTAAGGGCTATCGCCAGCGCGCAGAAGCCGCCGGTTATCGAGGCACATCTTGTGCCTCCATCGGCCTGTATGACGTCGCAGTCGATGGTTATCATCCTCTCGCCGAGGGCTTCGAGGTCGCATACCGACCGAAGGGCCCGGCCAATAAGGCGCTGGATCTCGGCGCTGCGCCCGGACAGCTTGAGCTTGCCGATATCTCTCGGCGTGCGGGTCTGGGTGGCGCGGGGCAGCATGGAATACTCGGCCGTGACCCAACCCTTTCCGGTATCCTTCAAAAAGGGCGGAACGCGGTCCTCGATGGTTGCGTTGCATATCACCCTTGTGTTGCCCCACTCGATAAGGACAGAGCCCTCGGGGTATTTTATAAATCCGGCCGTCATCCTGACTGGCCTGAGCTGTGTGCTCTCTTTTCTTCCGTCTGCTCGCATTTCTGTTATCGCCTTTCTATTCAAAAAACGCCTTGACAAACTCCTGTGGCTCGAACTCCAGCAGATCGTCGGCCGTCTCTCCGACGCCGACGAACTTGACCGGCACTCCCAGCTTGTTGGAGATATTGATGACTATGCCGCCTTTCGCCGTGCCGTCCAGCTTTGTCAGGACTATCCCGGTCAGCGTGCAGGCCTCGTTGAAGCTCTCGGCCTGGATAACGCCGTTCTGTCCGGTCGTCGCGTCAATGACCAGAAGTGTCTCCTTTGACGCCCCGGGCAGCTCGCGGTCGATGACGCGGTCCATCTTGGCAAGCTCGTTCATAAGATTCTTTTTATTGTGCAGCCTTCCGGCCGTATCGCATATGACGACGTCACAGCCCCTGGCCCTGGCCGCCGTGATGGCGTCAAATATGACGGCCGACGGGTCGGCGCCCTCGGCATGGCGGACTATATCGGCGCCGCAGCGCTGCGCCCAGATCGAAAGCTGGTCGGCGGCTGCGGCCCTGAAGGTATCGGCGGCGGCGAAAAGCACCTTTTTGCCCTCTCCGGTCAGCTTCTGGCCCAGCTTGCCTATGCTGGTCGTCTTGCCGACGCCGTTTACGCCGACGACAAGGATGACCGACGGCTTTGTTTCAAGGCAGAGCCCGGTGTTGGGCTTCATCTTGCCGACGAGTATATCGCAGAGCTCCTGCTTTATGCTTTCTTCATCCTGAAGATTCTTGAGCTTGGCGCGTTCGCGCAGCTCGTCGACCGTCTCCATCGAAAGCTCGGCGCCGATATCGGCGAGGATAAGGCTGTCCTCAAGCTCGGAGAGCATCTCCTCGTCGACCTTTCTGAAGGTGGCCAGCACCGCGTTGACATTGTTCTGGGCTGATTCCTTTGTCTTTTTCAGGCCCTCTCTGATTTTGTAAAAAAATCCCATAGTAATTCTCCTGTCAGCTGAGTTTCATTTTTAGCCGCGTTTCTGCTTCGCGCACATCGAGCTTGAGCAGCCGCGTCACGCCCTGCTCCTGCATGGTCGCGCCATACAGTATATCACATCCCTCCATCGTCCCACGGCGATGGGTTATGACGATGAACTGTGTATCGCGGCACAGCCGCTGCATATACTCGGTAAACCGGGTCACATTTATCTCGTCAAGGGCGGCGTCGATCTCGTCCATAACGCAGAATGGGGTCGGCTTGACCTTTATTATGGCAAAATATAGGGCGATGGCGACAAAGGCCCGCTCGCCGCCCGAAAGCAGCGATATGGCTCTTCTGCCCTTTCCGGGCAGCTCGACGCTTATATCTATGCCGCACCCAAGGATATCCTTTTCGTCCTCAAGCTCAAGATATGCCTTTCCTCCGCCGAATATCTCGGCAAAGGTGATCGAAAAGGATTCGTTTATCTTCTTGAAGCTGTCCGAAAAGGCCTCCGACATATTATCGGTCAGACGTTTTATGACCTGCCTCAGATCATCACGCGCCTTTTCGAGATCATCCCGTTGGGCCGTCATGAACTCATACCTGGCGTTGACCTCTTCAAACTCGCTGGCGGCGTCTATATTGACGCTGCCCAGCGCCTTTATCGCCGCCTTGAGCTCCGATATCCTGCGCACTGCCTGTTTCCGGTCGGCCACCTTTTTATATATGGCGGCGGCCGTGGCCCGCGTCAGCTCATAGGCCTCCCACATGCGGTCGAGCATGGCCGCATGACTGTCGGCCAGGGTCTTCTTTCTGGTTTCGAGCTGCAAGCGCTCACGTTCCTGCGAAAGCATCTCGTTGTTTTTATTCTGTATAGCCCTGTCGGCTCGTGCCTTTTCTCCATCGATGCGCAGACGCTCCTGAGTGAGAATATCGATCCTTTTGCCACTTTCTTCCCGCTGTTTTTCAAGGGTCTCGACCCGGACACGGGCGGCCTCTATCTCTTCCTTGAGCGCCGATATCTCGTCACTCGAGGCCCTGGCCTGCTGCTCCCTGCGCCGCAGCTCTTCCTCATACCGGGCCGCCATTTCGACCAGCATGCCCCGCGACTCTTCGGCCGCGGTGCGCTCGGCATTGAGTGCGCCGAGACGCAGCCTGGCCGAGGTCATTTTCTCTTCAAGCCCGGAGGCCGCATCATCGTCACCGCGGCTCTCGGCCGAAAGCTCTTCGGCCTCCTTCATGGCGCCGGCCGCCCGGGCCTCCAGCTCGGCGGCCTCTTTTTCCAGCCCGGCCTTTTCTCTTCCGAGCCCTTCGATGCGCCCGGAGAGCTGGCTTTTCTCGCTTTCGAAGGAGGCTATCGTCTCTTCAAGAGCTTTAACATCGTCTTTTCCGTG
Organism: uncultured Eubacteriales bacterium; assembly: GCA_934636325.1. Classification (GTDB taxonomy): domain Bacteria; phylum Bacillota; class Clostridia; order Oscillospirales; family Butyricicoccaceae; genus RGIG1902. The sequence continues at coordinate 2,305 of CAKUAK010000117.1, read as the reverse complement.
ATCCCTGTCGGAGGTCAGACCTGCGATCTCGGTCTCGGCGGCGTGCAGCTCATCCCCAAGCGTCCTTCGTCTATATTCGGCCTCCGAGACCTCTCTCTGTGCCTTCTCGGCCGCCGATCTTGATCCCTCAAGGCTGCGGCGCATATCGTCAAGGCCGCGTTCCAGACGCTCGATCTCGTTGGCCCGGCTGAGCGTACCGGTGCTTTTGGCCATGCTGCCGCCGGTCATGGCACCGCCCGCGCTTATCAGCTGTCCGTCCAGCGTGACTATTCTGAAGGCATATCGGTATTTTCTGCCCATATCGACGGCGTTATCTATGTTATCGACAACGGCCGTCGTGCCGAGGAAGCTGGATATTATATTCCTGTATTTCCCGTCGTGCTGCACCAGCCCGTCGGCATATCCGCAGAAGCCCCTGTCGCCCTCAAGCTGCCTTCGGCTCTGCCATCTTGGCTTTATCGAGGTGAGGGGCAGGAATGTGGCTCTGCCGAAATTGTTGGCCTTAAGATAACCTATGGCCGATTTGGCGCCTCTTTCGTCATCGACAACGATGTTCTGCATGGCCGCGCCGAGGGCCGTCTCGACGGCGGCGGCATATTTATCATCGACCCTTATGAGGGACGACAGCGGGCCGTGTATGCCCGAAAGACCCTTTCCGGCCTGCATTATGCGCCTTACGGCGTAAGAAAAGCCCTCGTAATCCTGCTGAAGTCCCCGCAGCATATTGAGCCTGTCCTCGGCCGCGTTGAGGGCGCGTTCTGCGTCCCGGCGGCGTTCAAGCGCCTTTTCCAGCTTCTGACGCCTGACGCCGATCATCATATCCGATCCGCCGACGGCATTTTTTATCTCTTCAAGCCTTCCTTCGGCCTCTTTGAGCCTTTCCGATATCTCTTCGAGCTCGGCCTTTCGCCGCTCGAGCCGTTCGGCGGCGTCTCTATGCTGCCAGAAGCCCGATTCGCCCCGTTCCTCAAGCTCTTTGACCGTCGCCTCTATCGACATGGCCTGCGCCAGCTTCTTCTGCTGCTCATCCTTTAGCATAGCGTATCCGGCGCGCAGAGCGTCGATCTTTTCGGCCTTGCCCCGCGCCTGACGCCCGGCCCTTTCGATGTCCTCGGAAAGGGATTCGATACTCTTTCCGCATTCGGATATCTCGGAATCGAGCTTTGCTATGCGGCTGTCCTTCTCTTCAAGCTGACCCCTTATCTCTGCCATACGGCGCGAGGTCTCGGCCGACTCTCTGGCCCGGGCCTCGCGGTTATCCCCGGCATTTTTAAGATTGGCCTGTTTGACGGCAAGCTCTGATGTCACGTCGGATATCCGGCATCCGAGCTCTTCACGCCCGGCACGCTCCTGCTCGAGAAGCTCGTCCTGGCGGCGCATACGCTCGGCAAAGCCGGCGTTTTTCTCATAGAGCGCGTCAAGCTCGCTCTTTCTGGCCGAAAGCAGCCTTTCGGCATTGGCCAGATCTATATCATTGCGTTTTATCTGTTCATCAAGCTCGCCGAGGCTGTCGAGTATATCCGATACCTCTATCACACGGAGCTCGTCGCGCAGCAGCAGGAAACGCCTCGCCTTTTCGGCCTGGGCGCGCAGAGGGGTCACGCGATCCTCGAGCTCGGCTATGACATCCCTGACCCTGACAAGATTATCCTCGGCCTGGGCCAGCCTGCGCAGGCTCTCTTCCTTGCGCAGACGCACCTTGCTTATGCCGGCGGCTTCGTCGAATATCTCGCGGCGGTCGGTGCTCTTGACCGACAGTATCTCGTCGATCCGCCCCTGACCTATCATAGAATACCCATCACGGCCAAGTCCTGTATCCATGAAAAGCTCCCGCACATCCTTGAGTCGGGCCGGGCGGCGGTTTATATAAAAGTTATTTTCGCCCGACCGGTTATAGCGTCGGGTTACCGTGACTTCTGAATAATCAAGATCGACCGAACGGTCGCTGTTGTCGACCGTCAGCGAGACCTCGCAGAAGCCCATGGGCGATCTGCCCGATGTGCCGCCGAAGATGACATCCTCCATCCTGCCGCCGCGCAGGGTTCGCGGCGACTGCTCGCCCAGCACCCAGCGTATGGCGTCGGCTATATTGGATTTTCCGCTTCCGTTGGGGCCGACGACCGCCGTTATCCCGGGGCTGAAGGTCAGCTCTGTCTTGTCGGGAAAGGACTTGAAGCCCTGGATCACTATTGATTTGAGATTCATATCCGCCCCTCCCTTCGCTTTGGCCGAACGTACAATAATTCAGTTTATTTTACCATATTCCCCCGTTATTTTCAAGCGGCGCGGCAGTAAGCAAAAGCAC
>CAKUAK010000116.1 GCA_934636325.1 uncultured Eubacteriales bacterium | reverse complement strand
GGAAAGCGCGTCATATTTGGAAATAAGCGTGGAGGTGGACCCGTATATGGAGGTAAGGGGCGTGCGCAGGTCGTGGGAGATCGCCCGGAGCAGATTGCCCCGCATGCGCTCTTTTTCGCTTTCCGAGCGCAGCTTCTCCTGCTCCCGCACCCGCAGCATTTCCTGCTCCCGGATCCGAATGTTCAGCGTGCTGGTGGAAATGGCGATTATCAGCATAATAATAGCGGAGAAGATGCTTTCCTCCACAAAGAAATCAAAAGCGTAGTATGGATAGGTAAACGCAAAATTTACCGCGAACACACTGACGATAGCCGAAGAGATGCCGTAGAGATACCCATGTGTTTTTAATGAAATCAGAAACACTCCGAATACAAAGATCATGGGAACCAGCGTCTGCGTTATGAAGATCTTCTGTATCAGAAGATTGACGGCAAAGGCGCAGCAAAAAACAATGATCGAAAACAGTATATCTTTTTGTCGTTGGTGACTTTTCATGGCGATCTCTCCAAATGTGCTTTTCACAAGAGCATTATACTTCATGAGAAAGAGCACATCAAGATTTCAAACAGAGCGATATTGCTCTGAGTTTGTTTCTTTACCGAATCTACACCGCATAAATGTTATGATAGAGGTGCGCAAGGCTGCAAGAAGCCGATGCAATGCGCAGGGAAAAGGAGGGATATTTCGTGGAGTATGACAGTAGCGACGATACTGACAACTGCTTTTATATGGCCTGTCTGTATGCGGCATATCTGCGCCCTTTGCTGCGGTTAAGGGCATAGATGTGTCTTTTTGCATGAAACAATAATATGGACAGGAAATAAAGGAGTTTTTTATGAATTATTTTGGAAGCATTTTCGCAATGGCGGTTTGCCTTGTCATGTCTGCCTATTTCAGCGCAGCAGAAACGGCATTTTCGTCTTTGAATAAAACGCGGTTGAAGGTCCTTGCAGATAACGGAAACAAGCGGGCGGCGCTGGCACTCAGACTGGCAGGGGAGTATGACAGGCTGATCTCTACTATCCTTATCGGAAACAATATCGTGAATATCATGGTTGCGTCTATCGGTGCGCTCCTGTTCGTGGGACTCTATGGGGATATTGGCGCGACCATCTCTACGGTCGTCGTGACGATCGTCGTTCTGATTTTTGGAGAGATCACACCTAAGAGCATCGCAAAGGACACGCCTGAACGGTTTGCTTTGTTCAGTGCGCCGATCATCCGCCTTTGGATATGGGTTTTAACGCCGCTGAATTTCCTCTTTTCTCAATGGAAGAGGTTTGTTTCCCGTTTCTTCAAGACAGATGGAGATGCAAAAATATCCCATGAAGAACTGCTCCTTTTCATGGAGGATGTTGAGCAGGATGGCGGGATCGACGAAAAAGAGGGTGAGCTCCTTCGAAACGCTTTGGAGTTCAGCGAGCTGACAGCGGCCGAGATTCTGACCCACCGGATCGAACTGGAGGCTGTAAGTATCGACGAAAGTCACGATGAGATCGCAAGGGCCTTTACACAGTCCCGTTTTTCACGACTGCTGGTCTACCATGATACCATTGATCAGGTCGTCGGTATTCTTCATCAAAAGGATTTTTATGTTAATGGGAAAATGACCGGTCAGCCCATAGCAGAGATCATGACAGAGCCTATGTTTGTTTATCAGCATACAAAGATCCGGGATATTTTGAAAATGCTTCAGCATCAGAAGTCTCATATTGCTGTTGTTGTGGATGATTTTGGCGGAACACTTGGCATCGTTACGATGGAGGATATTCTGGAAGAACTGGTCGGCGAGATTTGGGACGAACACGACGAAGTTGAAGAAGATTTTAAAAAGTTGGGAGAAAGCAGCTATCGTGTCGATTGTTCCGTCAGTCTGGAAGATTTTATGGAGTTCTTTGATGTTAAGCTGGAATCCGACAGCGTTTCGGTGGGCGGCTGGGTAATGGAGCAGCTGAACAGGGTCCCAACCCAAGGTGAATCTTTTCATGTGCAACATCTGGAGATCACGGTTTCTGAGCTGAGTGCGCATAGAGTGGCATCCATTACTGTCAAGCAATGCGATGGCCTTCCGAAATAAGCTCGACAGCGTGGGATAAGACTGCGAGTGTGACAGCTATATGGCGTATGTCTTTTATGCCATGATCGTCATTAAAAAAGCGAGATCTTGCTCAATTCCGGGGCAAGGTCTCGCCTTATAAATCTATAAAATCGCCACATACCGATATAAAAACGGCCTATCGGAGAGAAAAGAGTTTTTGTAAAATATAAGCATGGGATCAAACGTGGGATGAAAGAAAAATATCCTGATTTTTCCTTGGGTTTGTGATATGATAAGAAAAACGTCAAAAGGAGAACTTCCATGCTGCGGATGGAGATAGCCCTGCTTCTGGTGACATCGTTTATCGCCTATATGTATTTCACGGCGGAAAAAGAGCAGACCCCGCTGCATCAAACCTTTTCGGTCCTGCTGGCGGCCGTGATGGTCCATCTGGCCCTTGACGGCGCGACCGTATACACAGTAAATCATCCGGACAGCGTGCCGCCGCTTTTCAACGGCATACTGCACCGGCTTTTTCTGGGCAGCATGGCGGCGGTGATATTCCTGTTTTACCGGTATATCGCCATCCTGATACAGGAGGAGACCAGAAGCCCCGCAGGTCGGACCTGGCGGCCGTTATCTTCCTCATTATGGCCGAGCTGGGCAGCTTCCTGCTGCCCATATCCTATACCGTGACGGCCGCGGGCACTTATTCATCCGGGCCATATATGGCCGTGCCCTATGCCGCCGTGGCATTTTACCTGTTTCTGTGTGCTGTGGAGCTTATGTCCAACCGGAAGGGTATCGACCGGAAGAAAGGGTCGGCCATCGGCGCGGCGCTCTTTATCGAGTTTACGGTATGTCTTTTACAGGGGCTGCATCACACATGGCTGATAAGCGGCATGGGCATAACCCTTATGACATTGTCCTTCTACCTCACGCTGGAAAACCCCGAGGCGCTGCGGGCCGAGTTGGTCGAGCAGAAGCTGTCGATGCTCTATCTTAAAAGCCAGGTCAACCCGCACTTCCTTTATAATACGCTGGATACCATCCGTATTCAGGCGGAACTCAACGGGGATAAACAGGTGTCGGCCCTGCTCATGAGGCTGGCCGGTTTCTTTCGCTTAAGTATAAAGGCCGACCGCCCGATGGTCACCTTGGACGACGAGGTCGAGCTTCTGGAGGCATATATGGAGCTGATGTGCAGCCGCTATCCCGATCTCAAATGCCGTTATGATATCGACCCCGAGCTGGGAGGCGCGCAGGTCCCCAGCTTTATCCTCCAGCCGATCGTCGAAAACAGCCTGCGTCACGGCCTGAAAAACAAGGGCTATCGCGGTGAGGTAAGCATATCGGCAAAAAGGATGGCGGAGGGGCGGATGGAGATATCGGTCATGGATACGGGCGGCGGCTTTGCAGAGGGAAAAAAAGAGGCGGTCGACGCCATGCTTCTCTCCTATGCCAGCCGGCCGCCCAAGCTGACCGGCAGCAGCATCGGGATCCTGAATGTGCAGAAACGCATAAAGCTGCTCTGTGGCCGGGATTATGGGCTTTCTTATACCGAAAACGAGGGCGGCGGCGTGTCGGCACATATTCTGCTGCCTGTCAGGGAGGCGAACAAATGAAAAAGCTGCGGGTACTTTTGGTTGACGATGAGATAATGATCCGCGAGGGCTTTAAGCGTCTTTTCGAATGGGAGGCGCATGACTGCCAGGTCATCGGCGAAGCCGCCGACGGCATGGAGGCGCTGGCAAAGATCGACTCCCTGAGGATAGCCATGTTCCGCGAGAAGCCCTCCGGTCATGAGAGCGACCGGGAGGAAACGCCTATCCGCGCTATCACGCGCTATATGCAGGAGCATCTGGCCGAGGAGATAAGCCTGTCCGTGCTGGCCGAAGAGTTCCACCTGAATGCCCAGTATATAAGCCAGCTGTTCAAAAGCAAAATAGGGGTTGGCTTTCTGGCATACCTGACCAACATACGCATGGAGCATGCAAAAAAACTGCTTTTGACCACGCCGCTTTCCATCGCCGAGGTGTCGGAGCAGTCGGGATATGGGGATTACCGGGTATTTACAAAGACCTTCAAGAGATCCGAAGGGATCACGCCTTCGCAGTACCGGCGCGATTTTCTTGAAGACCCCGGAGATCATAGCTGAATAGAGGTGATATGTTATGGATGAAATAGAGGGCGCCAAGGCCGAATGGCTTTATTGCCCCAGGTGCGGCGGAAAGACCAGGATACAGATACGGCCCAATACGGTGCTGGAGGATTTTCCGTTGTTCTGCCCCAAGTGCAGATACACCTGTGTGATCGGTTTTCGAAGCGGAAAAATAGTTGAAATAAAGAAGCCGGACGCTTAGACGCAGAGCTTGACCCGATGTAAAACGGGGCTGCTCTGCGTTATTATTTTTAAAGAGGAGAAATATGATGGACATGACGGTCAAGCTGTTGATCGCGGCCGGAGCGCTTATGACATGGGCCGCCGGGGTCTTTGCCTTTATGAAGCTGTGGCTATTTGCAGCGCTGCTGTTGGCCGGAGCGATGGGATGTCTGGCCGGGGCTTACGGATTCAAAAATCGGAAGGGATGAGAAGATGGGCATGGGATATGGTTTGGACGAGCTGACCCCCTTTTTGGATGAAAGCGGGCGGCTGTCGGCCTTTCCGGCAAAGCATAAAAAGAAACTGCTTGCTCTTTGGTATCTGGCCGGGAAGATCAAGGGCGGGAGGCAGTATTCGGAACCCGAGATAAATGATCTGCTGGACGAATGGACGCTTTTTCACGACCCGGCGACCCTTCGGCGGGAGCTTTATAATAATCGGCTTGTGGATAGAACGGCCGATTGCAGCCGCTATTGGAAGAACGCGGATCTTCCCGGGTTCGAAGAGTTCATGGAGAAATATATTTGACAGCGCCGGGCGGCGTTTAATATGGAGGAGAAATATGAGATCGCTTGAAATCATACAGAAGCTGTGCGGAATAGGAAAGACCCTCGGCAGGATCGCGTTTGTCGTCTCGATAGTCGGCCTGTGCGGGGCCGTTATAGGCATACTATGCCTTGGCTTTGGCGGCGGCGATGTTATCAAGATAGGCGGCGTCACCCTGCATGGGCTGATAGGGAACAGATATGGCGTCGATGCCAAAAGCATAATGGCGGCACTTTCGGGCTGGGTAGTCATCTGCGTCGGGCGGGCCGTGCTGGCGTGGTTTGCCGGCAGCTATTTTAAAAATGAGCTGGAGGCGGGGACACCTTTCACGCCGGAGGGGGCCAAAGAGCTGACCCGTCTCGGGATATTTACCCTTGCCATACCCACGGGATGCGCGGTGGCCGGAAGCATCATCGAGGGTATCGTCGCCGGATTTATGAATGTACCCGGCGCAGCAGACTCATGCTTCGACAATGAGTCGAGCATGGTTTTCGGCCTTATGCTGCTCTTCGTGTCGCTGCTCTGCCGTTACGGGGCCGAGGTCTCCGGCAGACAGGATACGTGACAGCATGGTGCCAAATAAAAACAGCAGATATAAAAAGCGCAGCGCCGAACCACAATGGTCGGCGCTGCTTTTGAAATATTTACATTATTTGATCTTTACAGGAACGAGATCATCTTCTGCGGCGTCCCTGATATCCGCCGATGCGTCTTGAACGCCTGCGGCGTTTGCGGCGGTTGAACACACCGAATATTATGAAGGCCAGGACGGCCAGCAGGATGACGCCGACGACGATCTTGAAGATCGTGCTGCTGAATATGCCGAGGATGGTATCGACAATGAAGAGCCATGTCGAACGTCTGACGGCGTCGGAGGCGACAAGGTCGACGGTGGCGTATTCCTTGCCGTTATAGCTGTATACGGCCGAGCCGAGCACCTGCCCCTTTTCGATGGGGGCCTTTATGTTTTCATCGACCGTGCAGGTTATCTCTACCTTTGAAGGATCGAAATCGACAGGCAGAAGGACGGTCACGCCGCCCAAGGGGCTGAGCACGACCGAGTCGGTGTCCTTTCCGAGGGCGACCGGCGCTTCGGCGACAGGGTCGGTATTCTGAACGATCGGCTGGAGCGAAAATCCCGATCTTGCGTAATCGAGCAGTTTGATGGTCTCAGTAAAGCTGCCGAGAGAACCGTCCTCGCCCTTTTCGGCGCCGAGAATGACGGTGATATATGTCAGGTCACCCGATTCGACTCCGCTGACAAGGCAGAGACCGGCAGGGGTCGTAGAGCCTGTCTTGATGCCGATGGCGCCGTCATAATAGTAATCGCGGCTGCGCCAGCGTGAGATAAGGTGGTTGGTCGTCGATATCGTCTGTTCGCCGCGCATATTGGTGGCGGGAAGGGTGGTGCGGTCGATCTTTACGATAGATGCAAAGGTCTCGTTAGCCATTGCATACTCGGCTATTTTCAGAAGGTCCCTTGCTGTGGTATAATGATTTTCGTCATGGAGACCATGGGGATTGACGAAATGGGTGTTAGTGCAGCCCAGCTCGAGGGCCTTGTCGTTCATCATCTGGACGAAAGCGTCGCTGGAACCGGCGATATGCTCGGCCAGCGCGTTTGCGGCGTCATTGCCCGAGGCGACAAGAAGGTATGTCACCATATCGAGGAAGTTCATCTGCTCGCCCTCTTTTAAAAGGACGTTGCTGCCGCTGTCCTCGAGGCTGTCGACGGCGTTGGCCGATACGGTCACGACATCCGAGGGATTACCGTTTTCAAGGGCCAGGATGGCCGTCATGATCTTCGTCGTGCTGGCCGGATAGAGCTTCTGGTCGGCGTTGAGCTCGTATACCGTCTCACCGGTCTTCATTTCGCCGATAATGGCGCCTTTGGCGTTTATCGAAGGCGGTTCCAGCGCATTTATATTCGAAGCGGCAAGACAGGCCAGAGAAAGGGCCGCCATAAAAGCCGATATAATTTTTTTCAGCAAAAACATTACCCCCTGTTACAATCGCGATTTTTGTGTTATCATAGTAAAGCAGCAATGAAGCCGCAGAGATATTTTTATATATAAAGTCTATCAAAAAGGGGATACCTTTTCAATCCCATTTACAAATAATTTGCTTTTCTATATAATTAAAGGAGGAAAAAATGAGAATTCTCGTAGTAGACGATGAAAAACTGCTGGTAAAAGGCATTACCTTCAATCTTGAAAATGATGGCTATCAGGTAGACGGCGCTTATGACGGGCAGCAGGCGCTCGAGCTTTTCAGCCAGAACACATATGATCTTATCATACTCGATCTCATGCTGCCGGTTTACGACGGTCTTTCGGTCTGCCGCAAGATCCGCGAGACAAGCGACGTTCCTGTCATCATGCTGACCGCCAAGGGAGAGGGCTCTGACAAGCTGCTCGGATTCGAATACGGCGCCGATGATTATATGACAAAGCCCTTCGATATCCTCGAGCTCAAGGCGCGCATGAAGGTCATCCTCAAGCGCACCAACAAGCCCCGCGGAGACGAGCACAGCGAGAGCATCCTTACGGCAAAGGACCTCAAGGTCGATCTTATAAAGCGCACGGTGCATGTAAGGGACGAGAACCCCGAGCTGACGGCAAAGGAGTTCGATCTTTTCGTCATGCTCATGAAGAATGTCGGAAAGGTATTTTCCCGCGACGAGCTTCTTGAGCAGGTCTGGGGCTACGGTTACCCCGGCGATATCAGGACGGTCGACGTCCATATCAGGCGCATAAGGGAAAAGGTCGAAAAGGACGACGCATCCCCCGAGTATATCATGACAAAGTGGGGCGTCGGATATTATTTCAACGATCCGGGTAAATAACAGTTTATCCAGCCAGGGCCGGGGCGGTATCCGGCCTTTTTGTTATGTCCGGCGTTCTGCATGCCGATAACCGACCGGCCGCCTGCGGCGTAAGGGTGATAAGATGGAAAAGAAAAGCCATATAAACGAACTTAAAGTGACCGGCAGCCTGAGATTCAAAATATTCGCGGGCTTTATAATTTTGGCGTCGGTGCTGCTGCTTATTCTCAATACCTACCCCATGAAGATGATGCGGACCCAGATGATAAACGCCCGGGAGGACGAGATGCGTTCCAACTTCGGGGCGCTGGCGGCGGCGCTTGAATCTTCGGCGATACTCGATTACGAGACGGCATCCCGCGCGCTCAATATAATGGATATCGGCGGGGACTACCGCGTTCTTGTCACAGGTGATGTCGGAAGGGTCATATACGATAACCTCAAATCATCCGATATAATCGGCAAGACGGTGCTTTTCCCCGAGGTCATCGAGGCTCTTTACGGAAACGACGTCTTTCGCTGCCAGCACGGCGCAGAGGCCTTCAGCTATCGCATAGCCTGCTCGGTCATGCAGGAAGGAAGGGTCATCGGGGCGGTATACGCCTATGAATACGACACCGAGAGTGCCGGGCTCCTGACCCAGACCCGCCGCGATATAGCAAGGATATCCTTTGCCGTTACGGCCGTTGCCGCCGCCTTCATAATCATATTCACCGTGTCGATCCGCCGGGAGTTCGACAAGGTCCTCGAGGGCGTCAACCAGATACGCGAGGGTAATTATGATTATCATATCGGCATGAAGAGCCGCGACGAGCTGGGTATCATAGCCGCCGAGTTCGACCAGATGACCGATCAGCTGAACAAAAACGAGTCGATCCGCCGCCAGTTCGTGTCGGACGCCTCCCACGAGCTCAAGACGCCTCTGGCTTCGATAAAGCTGCTGTGCGATTCGATACTTCAGGCCCGTGAGATGAAGGTCAGCGAGGTGCGCGAGTTCCTCGGCGATATCCGCGACGAGATCGACCGCCTTACAAGGATAACAGAGGGCCTTTTGTATCTCAGCCGCATGGAAAACGGAGAACGTCTCGGCGGCGTGTGCGATCTGACCCATACCGTTGTCAGGGCGTCGGATCTGCTGCGCGGCAACGCGATGGAGTATGACGTCAATATCATATACGATCTGCCCGAGACCTCTTTTGTTTCTGGAAATCCCGACATGATATATCAGGTCGTTTTCAACCTCATGGAAAACGCCATAAAATATAATCGCAGGGGCGGGACGGTACATGTCACGGTGCAGCCGGGGGAGGAAAAGACCCTTCTGCATGTGGCCGATACCGGCATCGGCATAAAGGAGGATGAGCTCGAACGCATCTTCGACCGTTTTTACAGGGTCGACAAAATGCGTTCCCGCGCCACGGGCGGCACCGGCCTCGGCCTTTCGATCGTCGGCCAGTGCATGGACGCCATCGGCGGGCATATAGAGGTGTCCTCGACATACGGCGAGGGAACATGCTTTACGGCCTATTTCAAAAATGCGCCGGAGCTTGACATAGGGGAGGGCATAGTATCATGAGAAATGTCAAAAGGCTCTTTCTTATAATAATGTCGGCCGTTTTTATGGCGTCATCTGGCTGTACCGTGCCCCAGGGCGAGCAGCCCGGCGGGATGCGTCCGGTTTATTTCCTGCATGAAAGCTCGACGGGCCGCAGCCTTGAATACGAGCTTACCTCCTTTGACGAGGGAAAAGAGCTTGCCGATCAGATCGCCGACGTCATAACCGCCATGCGCAGCCCGGTCAACGAGCACGACAAGACCCTTATCTCCGAGGATATGGAGGTAACGGATATACAGGTTTTCGGAAGCACGGTGGTCGTCCGTTTTTCCGACGCCTACGATATGCTCGACGACGCCAGCCGAAGCCTTGTCGATGCCGGCGTCGCGCTGTCGCTCGTCGAGATAGATCAGATAAGCTATGTCAGGGTGACCGGCCAGAGCATACGCCCGTCGGTATTCCAGAGCGCCTCGTCGATAATGCTTGATGATGAAAACCTGCGTCTGAGCTCCTTTGAGATAGAGGTCTTTCCGATCGACAGGGCAAGCGGCAAGCTGTTCAGCTATCACATGCGGATCGTGACCGAGAAAGAGGTCGTTACCCCTCAGCTTGTGCTCAGGGAAATGGTCAACGGCCAGTTCGGCGCGTCGGCCCCCTTCGACGGCCGCATGGATGTCCGCTCGGTCACCAGCCCGACGGTCGACGGAGGCATCAGGGCCGATCTCTATGTTCCGGTAGAAATGGATATATCAAACGCATACTGCGATATATATTCGATAGTAAACAGCCTGTGCTCCTGCCGCGGTGTGAGCGAGGTGACGATAACGATAAACGGGCGTCAGCCCTCCGACCGCGGGCTCGAGGGCTGTGACGGCCCGATGACGGCAGATGATTCATATTTAGGAGAAAACGATCTTGGATAATAAACTTTTTTACAGACGCATGGTGTCGCTGGCCCTTCCGATAGCTCTTCAGAACCTTTTGAGCTCCTGCGGCTATCTTGTCGATACGGCGATGGTCGTCGGCCTCGGCAATGTCGCCACATCGGCCATCGGCGTTGCCTCGCGTTGGAGCTTTCTTACGAATGTCGCCGTATTCGGCGTCTGCTCGGGATGTTCGGCCCTTTCGGCCCAATATTGGGGCGCGGGGGATAAAGAGCATGTCAGGAAGGCGTCGGGCATGGCGATATCGGCGGTAGCTCTGCTGTCGGCCGTATATATCGCCGCGGCAATAGCTTTCCCGCGGTTCATGATGAGCGTCTTTACCTCGGAGGAGGGCGTCATCTCGGCCGGGTTGGGATATATCAGCATAGCTTCCTTCAATATGCTTTTCAGCGGTCTGGCCCTGGCCCTTGCCACCTCGATGCGCTCGACCGGCGACGTCAAGAGTCCGTTCATTGCCTCGACGGTGGCCGTCGCCGTCAATATATTCTTCAATTATGCCCTTATAAACGGACATTTCGGCTTCCCGCGCATGGGCATACGCGGTGCGGCGCTGGCGACCGTGATATCCGGCTTCGTGCAGCTGGCCGTCACCATCGGGCTGGCGCTGGCGAAAAAGAGCGTCTTTCTCGGAACAGCCGGGCAGATGTTCGGATGGGGCAGGGATTTTATCAAAAAATATGCGTCTCTCGCTCTGCCCATACTCTTCAACGAGATACTCTGGGCGCTGGGCACGACCATATATTCGATGGTGCTGGCGCGGCAGGGCAGCGAGAATTATTCCGGCTATACGATATTCAATTCGATACACGAGGTCTTTTTCGTGTTCTTCGTCGGACTGTGCAATGCCTGCGCCATCATGATCGGCATGACCATCGGAGAGAACAAGCTGGAAGAGGCATATAAGATGGCCAAAAAATATCTTGCCACCATCTTCTTCATGTCGGTATTCCTCGGGGCGGCGCAGATATTGCTGCGAGAGCCGATACTGTCTCTTATGAATATAGAGACCGAGGGCGCGCACCGCGTGGCCTCACAGCTGCTCGTCATGCACGGCATACTCATGCCGCTGGTTAATCTGCCCTATGTGGCCGTCGTCGGGGTCTTTCGCGCGGGCGGGGACGCGAAATACGGCTTTTTTGTCGACACCTTTTCGGTATATGCCATCGGCATACCGATACTGGTTTATGCGGCCTATATGACCGACGCCACCTTTGTGCAGATGGTGACGGCCATGTATCTCGGCGAATATGTGCTCAAAACCGTGCTCTGCCTTCTGCGCTTTAAAAGCAGAAAATGGATACGCCGTCTCGTGTGACGCCGACGTTTGTTGACAAAGTAGATATATATTGCCGGACTCGGCGGGGGTAAATGTGACCAAAAGCCCGCCCGCGGCCAAATGGGC
>CAKUAK010000115.1 GCA_934636325.1 uncultured Eubacteriales bacterium | reverse complement strand
GAGCGGGGGCGGTGTAGAAGTTATCACTTTATGTTAAAATAATCATAAGAGAATATCATCGCTGTCAGGCGTGTCTGCCCTTGTCAAGCGATGGCAGCTTTAACAGATATTGTTTTTGATATAAGAGGATCCGGATATAAAATGAAGAGACTTGTTTTCGGCATACTTGCCCACGTCGACTCGGGCAAGACGACCCTTTCCGAGGCGCTGCTCTACACCTCGGGCAGCATCCGCAGCCTGGGGCGGGTCGACCACGGCGATGCCTTTCTCGATAACTTCGATATCGAGCGCCAGCGCGGCATAACGATTTTTTCAAAACAGGCGATACTTGAAACAGAGGACAGCGTCATAACGCTGCTCGACACCCCGGGGCATGTTGACTTTTCCTCGGAGACCGAGCGAACGCTGGAGGTCCTCGATTACGCCATACTGGTCATAAGCGCCACCGACGGCGTTCAGGCACATACAGAAACGCTCTGGCGGCTGCTCGAACGTCATAACATACCGGTCATGGTCTTTGTCAACAAGACCGACCTTTCCGGCCCGGTGGAAAAGGCCGTCATGGCCCAGCTGGAGGCCAGATTCGGCGGGGGCTTTGTCGATCTCGGCGGCGATCCCGCCGAGGCGGCAGAGGATATATCGGTCCTCGACGAGGCTCTGATGGAAAAGTACCTGAATACCGGCGGCATAGCCGACGATGATATCGCGTCGCTGGTCTCGCAAAGGCGGCTGTTCCCCTGCTTCTTCGGCTCGGCCCTCAAGCTGACGGGGGTAAAGGAGCTGCTTGACGCCATGGGCAGATATACCGTCATGCCCGACTACCCCACCGATTTCGGCGCGCAGGTATTCAAGATCACCCGCGACGACAGGGGCGAGCGTCTGACCCATCTGAAGCTGACCGGCGGCGTGCTGCATGTCAAGGACAGCGTGACGGTCGGCGATGGAGAGGGCAGCCGTCAGGAGAAGATAAACCAGATAAGGATATATTCGGGGGTCAGATTCAATGCCGAGCAGGCGGTGCAGCCGGGAACGGTCTGCGCCGTCACCGGCCTCGACGGCACATACGCCGGGATGGGTCTGGGACATGAGCGCCGCAGCGCCCCTCCGGTCCTCGAACCTGTGCTGACCTATCGTCTGGAATATCCCGAAGAATGTCCGGCCGGAACGATGCTCGGATATATGCGTCAGCTGGAGGAAGAGGACCCGCAGCTGAAGGTCGAGTGGAACGAGCAGGCCGGGGAGATACATCTCCGCCTTATGGGCGAGGTGCAGCTCGAGGTGCTGCGCCAGCTTATCGCCTCGCGCTTCGGCGTCGAGGTCGACTTCGGCCAGGGAAGCATAGCCTATATGGAGACCATAACAGAGCCGGTCGAGGGCATAGGGCATTACGAGCCGCTCAGGCATTACGCCGAGGTGCGTCTGCTGCTCGAACCCGGCGAGCCGGGAAGCGGCCTGATCTTCGATTCGAATTGCAGCGTGAATCAGCTCGACCTCAACTGGCAGCGCCTTGTGCTGACCCATCTGGCCGAAAAGACCCATATCGGCGTGCTCACAGGTTCGCCGATAACCGATATGAAAATAACGCTTGTGGCCGGGCGCGCCAGCATCAAGCATACCGAAGGCGGAGACTTCCGCCAGGCCACCTACCGCGCCGTGCGTCAGGGATTAAAGCGCGCCGAGAGCCGCCTTCTCGAACCCTGGTATGCCTTCAGGATAGAGACGCCCCAGGAATATATAGGCCGCGCCATATCCGATATCCAGCAGATGTCGGGCAGCTTTGAAGCCCCCGAGACCTCGGGCGATATGGCAATTTTAAACGGCGAAGCGCCGGTGGCCGGGCTCAAGGATTATCAGAAGGAGCTTGTATCCTATACCCGCGGCAGGGGGCAGATATCCTTCAGGGTAAAGGGCTATTACCCCTGCCACAACGAGCAGGAGGTCATAGAGACAATAGGCTATGACAGCGACAGGGATCTTGAAAATCCAGCCGACTCGATATTCTGCGCCCATGGCGCGGGATATAATGTGCCGTGGTATAAGGTCCCGTCGGCAGCCCACACAGAGGACCCGATACGGACAAGGCTCAATAAGGTCGACCTCGAACCGGTCAGAGAACGGGCCAGGACATCGGAGCTCGTGCCTTTTTCAAAGGAAGAGGAGGAGATCCTTGCCCGGATATTCCAGATGACCTATGGGACTAATGTAAAGCGCAACGGCTTTACTCCGGTGCGCAAAAGCCAGCCGAAGGAGCCTTTGTCGGCCGTCAAGCCCTTTGCGCCCCAGGGCAGGGATGAGTACCTTCTTGTCGACGGATACAATATCATTTTTGCGTGGGACGAGCTCAAAAAGATCGCTGCCACAGACCTCGATGCCGCCCGCGCCCGGCTGTGCGACATAATGTCCAATTACCGCGGATACCGGGGCAGCACGGTCATCGTCGTTTTCGATGCCTATCGGGTAAAGGGCGCTGTCGAAAAGGTCGAGCAGCAGAACGGCATATATGTCGTGTATACCAAAGAGCGAGAGACGGCCGACATGTATATCGAGCGCACGACATACAGGATAGCCCGCCAGAACCGTGTCAGGGTGGCCACCTCCGACGGCCTTGAGCAGATGATAATCCTAGGTCACGGCGCGGTGCGCGTCCCCGCCTCCGAGCTCCGTCAGGAGGTCGACGAGGTCAACCGTCATATACGCGAGATACTTGACGAGCAGGCCGAAATGCCGAAAAACTCTCCAATTTTGAAAACTTAAAGTATTTTATTCGACATAATATTACAAACAGTAAAGTGATGTAGAGGTGCTGTGACAGTTTGCACCATATAATGAAAAGCCTGACTTTTGTGTCAGACTTTCCAGTTTATCAAAAAGTCTGTGCAGTCACAGACTTTTTTTATTGGATGTTTTTGCTGTGACATGTGCACGGCAAAAACACGTTGACCCGCCAATTTAGCCGCAGCAAAATGGTGAAACCGGCCCGCAGGCCGGAACTTAACTGTCGAGAAAAACCCAGCGAAGCGGTTTTTCGACAGTTTAAAAAGCCTGACCCTCGGGTCAGGCTTTTGTTTTAATATGGTTTTATTCGGCGCGCTCGGAGATCTGCTTTTTGATCTGCTCGTCGTTTTTGTGGACCTCGATGACAAGGGCGGCGATGTCCATCGGGCCGAGAGATTCGCCGTCCGAAGAGGGGGCAAGATTCTTTATGATCTTGCTGAGGGTCGCGTCGAGGGTCGAAAGCTCCTGGTCGGAAAGATCCTTGAACATGAGGGCATAGAGCCTGTCGACCGACTTGCGGTTGTTGTCGCACCTGACGATGCCCTCGGGCGTTATCGAAAGGCGGTTGCAGCGCAGGTTATCGGGGTCGGTCTTTTTGGTCAACAGGCCGGCCTTCTGAAGTCTCTTTGTCGAGGTCGATATCGACGCGGGGGTGACGCAGAGCTTTTCGGCGATCTCTATCTGGGTGCAGCCGTCGTTTTCCCTGATGTATTCAAGAATGGGCAGCTGCCCGAAATAGAGCTCTATATCGGGCTGTGACTTCTGAACGAATATTCGGCGGAGGAGGTTTATCATTTTGAGTTTTGAGGCCAGCTCGTTGTATTCCAAGTTTCTCAGCTCCTTGATATGTAATTAACATTTGTCCCCATATCCATTATACACCATTGTTTGTCCATTTAACAATATTTTTTTGAAATTATCCATCGCTATCGTCATGCATATAATGAAATGGAAGTATTTCTTGGGAGGTATGACGAAAGTGGCATTTATAATAGAAAAGTTCGGGGGCACGTCGCTGGCCGACGGAGAGAGGATAGCCCGCGCGGCCGCCATCGCCGCGGCGGGCTATCTGGAGGGTCACAGGATAGTCGCCGTCGTTTCGGCCATGGGAGACACCACCGACAGGCTTATCTCCAGGGCGCGGGAGATGGGCGGAGAAGGGCGTGAGCTCGATGCCCTTATGGCGACGGGTGAACAGACGTCGGCGGCCCTTATGGCCATGTGCTTGAGCGGCATGGGCATACCGGCGGTATCTCTGTGCGGATGGCAGGCCGGGATAAATACCGACGGGATATACGGCGGGGCGGCGGTAAAATATATAGAGACATCCCGTATAATGTCAGAGCTCGAGCACGGCCGCCTGCCGGTCATCGCCGGGTTCCAGGGGCTGGGCCCGGGGCGGGATATAACTACCCTTGGCCGCGGAGGGTCGGATACCACGGCCGTCGAGCTGGCCGGGGCGCTGGGGGCCGATATATGCCGGATATATACCGATGTCCCCGGCGTCTGCACCGCCGACCCGTCGGTCGTGCCCGAAGCCCGGGTGATAAAGCATCTGTGTTATGACGATATGCTCGAGCTGTCCCGCGCCGGTGCGGGGGTGCTCCATCCCGGCGCGGCCGAGGCGGCGCGCCGGCTTGGCGTGCCGGGGAGGGTGCTGGCCAGCAGAGAGCCGGAGGGAGGAACCATGATAGACGGAAACACCGATCACAGACCGGAGATCGCCGGGGCTGCTATCGGCGGGAGCACGGTCATAATATCGGTCGGAAGCGGCGGAGATATGGAGACCCGGCACCGGCTTTTTAAAAGGCTGGCCGGTCACGGCGTCAATGTCGAGGCGGTAAGCTGGGGCAGCAGGCTTTGCTTTGCCGTGCCGTCGGAGATGAAGGAGGCCGCCGAGCGCGAGACCGAGCGCACTTATCCAGGGGCGTGGGAAGCGCGGGAGGCCCGAAGGCTGAGCCTTGTCGGAAAGGCGGCCTCGGCCATAGATCCGGCCCGGATGATAGAGTGTATAGGCGGGTCAGGTATCGAGCCCCTTGGGGTATTCAGATCCCACGGCAGCATATCGGCGCTCATGCCCGAAGAGGGGGCGGAGGAGGGCCTGTGTGCCCTGCACAGGCGTTTCATAGAAAAATGACCGGGATATGGGCGGGGCGACCCGCCCATAAAAATAATATACATATCGGCGCTCTGCCTTGACAAAGCGCCGCGGGGTCTGATATATTTTAAATCGTACTCTTACTTTTTATGGGAGAGTATTTTGTTTTGAACGATGGTTAGCAATGACTAACTATATGGGGATATGATCCCCTTGAAAGGGTATTGGTGTAAGACTGGGTTAGCAAAAGCTAACTTATTTGATATTCATTGAGCTTCTGCGCGGCATGAGCCGCGGGAATATAGAAAGCATGGAGGTAGTATGAAAGAGAAGAAGATCAGACAGAAGCTGCTGTCGATCCTTATGGCTGCGGCAATGATCCTTGTCCAGCTGCCCGTGACGGCCTTTGCCGCGACGGCGGGAGAGAACAGCCGCCCCGGGACATATACCGGTACGGCAGAGGGCTTCGGAGGCGAGACGGTCACGGTACAGCTGACCGTCGATGAGGATCATAAGATCAGCGGGATAACGGCCAGCTCGTCCCGCACGGCCGATACGGCCGAGGGCGGCGGTTCGGCGACATTCTGGAAAAACGCGCTGACCGTCCTTGAAAGCATCAAGACTGCCAACGGCACCGATGGGGTCAACGCCGTGTCGGGCGCGACATACAGCAGCACGGCCATGATAAATGCCGCAAATGCGGCCCTGGTCAGCGCCGGCAATGTGTATGTCAGCGGAAGCGGCAGCGACGAGGGCGACGGCAGCCCCGACGCTCCGGCGGCAACCTTTGCAAAGGCCAAAGAGCTGCTGGGCAGCAATGCCGGTACGATATATGTTTCGGGAACGATCAGTGTGACCGGCGAGGAAAGCTGGACACTGGCCGAGGGCCAGAGCCTTGCCAGGGCCGACGGCTTTACCGGCGCGCTGGTCAGTATAGCCGAGGGCGGCAAGCTGACCCTCTCTTCGATAACGGTCGACGGCCGTGAGATCGAAGGGGTCGATTCGCCACTCGTAACGGTCGCCGAAGGCGGCAGCCTTACTGTCGAGGCAGGTGCAGTACTTGAGCACAACTTTAGCTCGGGGGATGGCGGCGCTGTTTTCTGTGAGGGCACGATGCTCATGACCGGCGGCGAGATCCGCGGCAACGCGGCGAGCTCCGGCGGCGGAATCAGGATCGGCAACACGTTTAGAACGAGAACAGGCACCTTTACCATGGAGGGCGGCAGAATTCATGATAATACCGCCAGCAGTACAGGCTCCGGTATCGATGCATATTGGGCGAATCCTGTTACACTCAGCGGCGGCTCGATAAACAACAACGAGGCGTCCAGCAGCGGCGGCGCGATCAATGCGTTTTTCGCTAACATAAATATCGGAGACGGTGTTTCAATATCTGCTAATAAAGCCACAGACGGTGCGGGCATATATTGCTTTGGAGGCTCTATCGTCATGACCGGCGGCTCTGTCAGAAGCAATAGAGCTACTGGAAAGGTGAGCAATTCAGAGGATAACGGTGTCGGAGGTATCAGCAACAGCAGCGGTATGCTCCGCGGCTTTACTGTCTCGGGCAACGCCATCATTTCGGGCAACACCGATACGGCGGGCAAGAACAGCAATACGAACGCAGAGCTGACCATTGGCGGCGCACTGGGCGAGGACGCCTCGATCTATGTGACGGCCGCCGTCGACGCGGCATTTGCCTCCGGAAGTGGCGATTATAAGATCACGGACGGCGATGCCGGGCATTTCTTCAGCGACGTCAGCGGGCTCGTTCCCGTACTCGACGCCGAAAACAATTCGATAAAGTTCCAGGCCGAACCGGGCGTCGAGCTGCTCGATAAGGTCTATCTCAACGGTATTTCGGGCGACGGCGCGGCCGACGGCAGGACGCCCGAGACGGCCGTAAAGACCTTTGCCCAGGCAAAGGCCCTGCTGGCCGAAAACGGCACGATCTATGTCACGGATATGATAACCGTCACCGGACAGGAGACATGGTCGCTGGCCGACAAGGGCAGCGCAAAGGTCGTCCGCGACGAGAGCTATATCGGCGAAGAGCCCGAGGAGGGCCATGATTATGTCAACGGCCCGCTGGTCGAGGTCAACGGCTTCCGTGCCTCGCTGACCCTTGAGGATGTGGTCCTCGACGGCGCGAATATAGAGGCCATGACCGGCCTTGTAACGGTAAAGTCGGGCAGCCTGAAGATAAACGACGGCGCGATCCTTGAAAACGCAGTCGGCCTCCAGCACAACGGCGGCGGACTTTATATCTACGGCGACGGCAGCGTCACCATGAACGGCGGCATCATCAGGAACAACTTCTCGGCCGGATACGGCGGAGGCGTTTTCAATAACGGCGAGTTCGATCTCCGCGGCGGCAGCATCACCGGCAATAGCGCGGGCTACCGCGTCGGCGGCGTCCACAATAACGCCTCCATGACCATGAGCGGCACGGTCGTTATCCGCGACAACGTCCTTGTCGTCGGAAGCACATCGACACCGGCCAACCTTTATATGGCAAGCGGAAAGTATGTCGTCATCGACGGCGCGCTGGAAAGCGGCTCGGAGATATCGGCCGACAGCTATGTCAAACCGGCCAATATCGCCCGTGGCACAGATTCATATACCATAACCTCCGACGATCTTTCGCGCTTCGGCCTTGACGACAAGAGCGGCACATATATACTGACCCTTGACGGCAACGCCATCAATCTGCGCCTGACGGCACAGCCGTCGGCCAACGCCGTCTACCTCGATCCCGCATCGGGCAGCGATGAAAACGACGGCGAGTCTGAGGGTGAGGCTGTAAAGAGCCTTGAAAGGGCCGTCGAGATCGCCAGGGTGGGCGGCGCCGAAGAGATATATGTCATGGGGGTCATCACGGTGACCGACGCCCGGACATGGGATGATATAAAGCTGACAAGGTACTTTACATATCTGGGCGAGTTGGTCCGTGTTGCGGACGGCGGCAGCCTGACCCTTAACGGCGTCATCCTTGACGGCGGAAAGAAAAGCGGCCTTTCGGCCAACCGTCCGCTGATAATGGTCGACAAGGGCGGCAGCCTTGCGGTCGGCGTCGGCTCGGTTCTCAAAAACAACAGCTCTCTCATGGAGGGCGGCGCGGTATATAACGTCGGAGAAATGAAGCTCTGCGGCGGCACGATATCGGGCAATGATACCCAGGACGGCAACGATGGCGGCGGCGGTATCTTCAACGAAAACGGCGGCACACTTACCATCGAAAGCGGATTCGTCGAAAATAACGAGGCCTATGCCGGTGCGGGCGTCGAAAACGAGGGCCACCTTATCATAAAGGGCGGCACGATAAGAAATAACACGGCCAGGGGCGGCGGCGCAGGCGTCCATGTCTGGGCCGAGGGCGGCAACACCAGCTTCACCATGACCGGCGGCAGCATCACCGGCAATGTCTCGACCGAGAACAACGGCGGCGGCCTCTTTATCTGGCAGGGCTCGGCAACCATCTTGGGCGGCAGCATCAGCGGCAATAAGGCCTACGGCACAGGCGGCATCTATGTCTATGGCGTGGTATATGTCAGCGGCGATGCCAGAATATGCGACAACACCACCGAGGGCGGCGGACAGTCCAACGCGGCCTATATGGGCATGACCCAGACCGCGGCGCTGGGCAAGGATGCCTCGATCGGCACCGAAGAGATCGGTGACGTCGCCGCGGGCGGCCAGTATGTCCTTACCGACGAGGACGCCTCGCACTACACCAGCGACCTTGGTCACAGGCTCTATCTTGATACCGACAGGAATGTCATCTGCGTGGCACCGACTGGGGTCAGCCTTGAAAGCGATAAGATCAGTCTGGCCGCCGGCGGCAGCATGACGGTCGGCGCTTCGGCAAGCCTGACATACGGCCACACCGATAAGACCCTGAAATATCAGAGCAGCGACGAAAATATCGTAAAGATCGATGAAAACGGCAGGCTGACCGGCGTTTCGGCCGGGACGGCGGCCATCACGATAACCAACGCCTACGGCGAGACGGCCACCTGCACGGTAACGGTATATGAGAACTCTTCGGGCTCTTCCGGCTCGGGCAGCAGTACCACGCCGGTCAAGAAGCCGGTATACTTTAAGGATGTGCCCGCAGGCGCGTATTACGCCGAAGCCGTAAAGTGGGCGGTCGAAAAGGGCATTACAGAGGGACTTTCCGAAATACGCTTCGCGCCCGACGTACACTGCACCCGCGCGCAGGCCGTGACCTTCGTCTGGCGTGCGATGGGCTCGCCCAAGCCGGCGGCCGGCGATATGCCCTTTGAGGATGTGGCCGGTACGGCATATTACCACGACGCCGTGCTGTGGGCCGTCGAAAGTGGCATCACCAACGGCGTGTCCGATACGCTCTTCGATCCCGATGCCGAGTGCACCCGCGCGCAGATCGTCACCCTTCTGTGGCGCGCCCGCGGATCCCGGAACTCCGACGCCGATATTTCGTTTGACGATGTTCCCTACGACGCATATTACGTCGAGGCGGTCAGATGGGCGGCCGACGGCGGCGTGACCCTTGGGACCTCGGCCTCGGCCTTCAGCCCCGACGAGGGCTGCACCCGCGGCCAGATAGTTACCTTCATCTATCGCTGCATGAAATAAGCGGACATATATGATATCACGGCGGCGCGGCAGGCA